>NZ_QZEZ01000006.1 GCF_003594885.1 Vallicoccus soli | reverse complement strand
AGCGCCCAGGTGCACAGCTGCACCAGCACGTCCGCCGCCCGCTGCGCCCGCGTACGCCGGTCCGGCACACCCCGCTCGCCGTCGGCGGCGTCGTCGCCACTTTCGTCGCCGTCGTCGCCGTCGTCGCCGTCGTCGCCGTCGTCCCCGTCGTCGTCGAGGTCGTCATCGGACGAGCACCGATCAAGCTCTGGGCCGGGTGGTTCGCTCTGCAGCGTCCTCTCCGCAATGGAGGTGGTTCCGCCGACGCGCACATCACCCGCGTCACCCGGGTCACCCGCGTCGTCCGCGTCGCCCACGCCGTCCCCGTCGCCTCCGCTCGTGCCATCGGCAGTGTCGGGGCGGCGGGCGGCGGCCTCCAGCAGCACCACCACCGGCGCGGCGGACACCGGATCGAGCCGGAACCCGCCCTCCACGCTGCCGTCACCCCGCCGGCGCCACCACACCCGCCGCTGCTCGTACAGCTCCGCAGCCAGCTCCTCCGCCCGCCGCGCCGCCACCCGCTCACCCTCGGACAGGCCAGCACCCTGCGCCTGCTCGACGTCGGCAGGGTCGTCGCTGGGGTCGTCGCTGTCCGGGCGGCGCCCCGCCAACGCCTCCGCCAGACGCCGCCCGGCCCGACCGACCTGGCGCACCGTCAGATCCCGCGCGCAGTCCGCCAACAGCACCTCCGCGCGCACCCGCTCCACCGGCGACGCGTCGTGCGGCAACGCGCGCACCGCCCGCAGCACCGCCTGCGCCCGCGACCGGTCCACCCGCCCCAGGGCCAGCTGCGCCCCCACCACCGCACCCTCCGGCGGCAGCGCGCCATCCTGCGCGGTCGCCACCTCCACCCGCGCGTCCTCGACGTCCTCGGAGCCCTCGGAGCCCTCGAGGCACGCTGCGTCGTCGACCTGCACCGGCGCGGCGCCGAACCCCGGCGCCAGCGCCGCCGCGTCCGCCACGAACCCCCGCGCCTCCGCCGGCTCCCACCGCGCCACCCCGGCCAACCACCGCGCCGTCGAGCCCGCACCCACCGCCGCGTGCAACCCCCGCACGTCCGCCTCACGCACCACCGCCAGCAGCACCGCGTCCAACCGCGCCCGCAACCCCAGCACCGCCGCCGCCACCTGCGACAGCTCCCCCGTCGGCACCTGCCACACCGCACCACCCGCTCCCGCACCCGCACCCGCAGCACCCGGGTCCTCCGCGGCGACCGCGCGCGGGTCCGACGTCACCAACGACACCGACCCCAGCACCGCCGCGACCTCGCTCAGCGCAGCCGCCACCGGCGACCCCACCACCTGCTCCACCCCCGCTGCCACGACTCGAACCTACGTTCGAGCACCGACAGCTTCACGACTGGGAGAGCGCTGTCCAGCACGGCCTACCCCACGACCACCCGTACGGCCCAACCGAGGACGACGAGCACCGGAACCGACACCGGGCGGCACTGCCGAGGCCAGCCCCGTCCCGCCGTACGGGTGCCACCCACCGCCGGCCGCACCCGAGCCCCCACCGCCCCTGCGACGCTGACCCCGTGCGCCCGAGCCGTCGTCCCGCATGAGCCGCGACCGCCGGCCGCGCGCCCCTCACTCGCGCGCGTTCCCCCTCCTGCACGAGCACGACCCGCTGCTGCGCGCCCACTGCGACGCGCCCCTGCGCACCTTCCTCCTCGTCCGCGGGCCGGGCCTCCCCAGCGCGCCCGCCCGCGGCCCCGCCCCCCGCGAGCCGCTCGCGCCCGCCGCGGTCCTGGTGCGCGGGGCGACGGGCACGGCGGTGGCGGCCGGCCTGGCGCTCGTCGGGGCGGACCACCCCGGCGCGCTGGACCGGGCGATCGGCGCGGCGCTCGCCTGGGCGGCGGAGACGGGCTTCGAGGTCCTCGACCTGTTCGGCGACCGGGACGAGGTGGCGGCCGAGCTCGCCGCCGAGGAGCTCCTCAAGGGCCTCGACCTCCTCCCCGACGACTGGGCGGGCGACGGGACCTGGCCGACGCCGCCGGCGCAGGTCGCGCTGCGGTCCCTGCGCGCGTGGGCGCGCTTCCCCGCCGCTGCGGTCCCGCGCCCCGCCGTCGTCATCGGCGGGGTCGAGCACGGGCTCGACGGCGACCACCTCGTCGACGACGTCGTCCACGCCCTGCGCCGCGGCGAGGCGGACCCGTCGGTGCCGGGCGGGCGTGCGGCGCTGCTGCACGCGCTGCCCGACGGCGCGGTCCTGGAGCGCGTCCTCGTCGACGTGCTCACCGACCGTGGCCCGCGGTCGCTGCCGGGGACGCGCGTCGGCGTCCCGTGGCTGCGCGAGCCCGCCCTCGTCCTCGACGAGGCCGCCGCGCCGCTCGCCTGGCGCAGCGACGCCCTGACCCTCGCCACCGACCCGCGCGGCGCGCCGGTCCCGGCCGTCGAGGGGGTCGACGGCGACCCGCTGCGGCTGCGGGTCCCGTTCTGAGCGACGAGGGGGACGTCACCGACCACCCGTACGCGCGCGTCCACGAGAGCCCGAGCGCCGTCACGTACCGGCCCGTCGCCCTCCACCGCACCGGTCCGGACCTCATGGCGTACGGCGAGTCCCTGCGCCACGTCGACCTCGTCCTCGACCGCCCGCTCGGCGGCCGGGTCCTCCTCGACCCGCACGGCCGCGCCCTGCCCGTCCTGCCCGCCGGCGACCCGCTCCTGCAGCCTCCGGCGCCGGAGCCCCGCCGCCGGACGGCACCGCAGGCCGGCTGGCCGCGGCAGGGGGGTGCGAGCTCCGGCAGCGGCTGGTGAGCTGCGCCCGCCGCCGCGGCCTAGCGTGGCCCCCGTGGACCGACCGAGCCTCGCCGTCACCGGCGCTACCGGCCGCCTCGGCGGCCGGGTGGCGCAGCGCCTCGCCGCGCGGGGCGTCCCCCTGCGCCTGCTCGTCCGCGACGTCGAGCGCGCCCCGCGGCTGCCCGGCGCCGTGGCGGCCAGGGCCCCGTACGGCGGGCCGGAGGCCGCCCGCGGCGCGCTGCAGGGCGTGCGGACCCTGCTCATGGTGTCGGCGTCCGAGTCGGCCGACCGGCTCGCCCAGCACCGCGCGTTCGTCGACGCGGCGCGGGAGGCCGGCGTGGAGCACGTCGTCTACGTGTCCTTCCAGGGCGCCGGCCCCGACGCGACCTTCACCCTCGCCCGCGACCACGGCGCCACCGAGGAGCACCTGCGCGCGTCGGGGATGCGCTGGACGTTCCTGCGCGACAGCCTCTACGCGGACGTCCTGCCGGCCTTCGTCGGCGAGGACAACGCTCTCCGTGGGCCGGCCGCGGACGGGCGCGTCGCCGCGGTGGCCGTCGACGACGTCGCCGACGCCGCGACCGCGGTGCTGCGGGCACCGGCTGCGCACGAGGGCGCGACGTACACCCTGACCGGCCCGGAGGCGCTCACCCTGCACGAGGTGGCCGCGACCATCGGCGCCGCGACCGGCCGCCCGGCGGCCTACGTGCCCGAGACCGTCGAGGAGGCGTACGCGTCGCGCGCGGCGTACGGCGCGCCGCGCTGGCAGGTCGACGCCTGGGTGTCGACGTACACGGCGATCGCCGCCGGCGAGATGGCCACCACCACCGACGACGTCGGGCGGCTCAGCGGGCACCCCGCGACGCCGTTCGCCGAGCTGCTGCGGCGCGGCGGCGCGTACTGAGCCTGCTCAGGGCCGCGCCGTCCGCAGCCGGTCGACGAGCACGGCCCGGGCGGCCCGCCCCTCGGGCGTCGGCAGCAGCGGGTAGACGTGCAGCTGCCCCACCCCGTCGTGCAGCTCCACCGCGACGCCGGCGGCCCGCGCCCGGGCGACGAGCAGCTCGATGTCCGGCCGGGTGATGTCGCGCGTGCCGCTGAAGACCGTGAGGGGGCCCAGGCCGGCGGGGTCCCCGCAGAGCGGGCTCACGCGCGGGTCGTCCAGCGGCAGCCCGCCGCGCCAGTGCTCGATGAGCACCCGCGTCCCCTCGCGCCCCAGCCACGGGTCGCTCGGCTGCACCGCGTCGATGCCGGGGTTCGTCAGCGACAGGTCCAGCGCCGGGGCCACGAGCACCGTGCGCGGCAGCACGACCCCGTGGCGGTCGCGCAGGACGAGCGCGCTGGACAGCGCTACCTGGCCCCCGGCCGAGTCGCCCGCCAGGCACGCGCCGCCGTGCGCGTCGACCGCCCGCAGCACGAGGTCGACGACCGCGCCCACCACCTGCTCCGCCGTGCCGAACGGCACCAGCGGGTAGACCGGCACGAGCACCGTCGTCCCCGCCTCCGCCGCCACCTGGGCGCAGAGGCGCCAGTGCTGCGGGGCGATCTCCTCGACCCAGGCGCCGCCGTGCACGTACACCACGGCCCCGCGGGCAGCGCCCGACCGCGGCGCCAGCGCGTAGACGGGGACGCCGGCCGCGTGGTCCACCGACACCGCCACGTCGCGGCGCAGGAGCCGGGGCGGGCCGTACGGGCGGGGCCGCAGCGCCCGCTCGCGCACGTGCCGGCGGGCGGCCCCGGCGTCCACGAACCAGCGGTTGGCGCGGCTCGCGCGCAGGAGCGCCTCGACGGCGAGGCTCGACAGGCTCGGCACGCACGCTCCCCGGGTCCGGCGGCACGTCGGCCCCAGTCCTACCGTGCGAGCAGCTCGCGCAGCGCGGCGGCCACCTCCGCGGGCGCGGTCTCGGCCATGAAGTGGCCGCTGCGCGTCGTCCCGTGCACGAGGTCCGGCGCCCAGGCCCGCCACACCGCGGCGGCGTCGTACCCGAGGACGGCGCCCCAGTCCTGCTGCACCACGGCCACGGGCATCCGCAGCACGTCGCCCGCCGCCCGCGAGGCCAGGTCGTGCTCGAGGTCCACGCCGGCCGACGCCCGGTAGTCGGCGACGATGGACGGCACCCGCGCGGCGCAGGCGGCGAGGTACGCCGCGCGCACGTCCGGGGGCACCGCCGCGGGGTCCGCGCCCCAGGCGTCGAGGAAGTGGGCGAAGAACGCGTCCCCCGCGCCCTGCACCATCCGCTCCGGCAGCCCCGCCGGCTGGGCCATGAGGTAGAGGTGCCAGGCGACCGCGGCGGACGCGCCGTGCAGCACCTCCCACATGTCGACCGTGGGGACGACGTCGAGGCAGGCCAGGTGCGTGACGGCGTCCGGGTGGTCGAGCCCCGCGCGGAAGGCGACCAGCGCGCCCCGGTCGTGCCCGGCGAGGGCGAACCGCTCGTGCCCGAGCGCCCGGGCCAGGGCCACGACGTCCGCCGCCATGGTGCGCTTGGAGTACGCCTCCCCGTCGTCCGGCGGCGCGTCGCTCCCGCCGTACCCGCGCAGGTCGGGGCAGACGACGGTGCGCTCGGCGGCGAGGTCGACGGCGACGTGCCGCCAGGCCAGCGAGGTCTGGGGGAAGCCGTGCAGCAGCACGAGCGGGGGCCCGCTGCCGAGGACGGCGGCCTGCAGGGCCACGCCGTCGGCGACGGGGACGCGCTCGTACCGCGCGCCGGGGATGGTGGGTGCCACGGGGTCCTCCCGGTGGTGGGGTCGGGGACGTGCACCAGGCTGGGGCGGCGGATGAGCAGCGGATGAGCGGACGGCGGGAGGGCACGTGGAGGTCGGGGTGCTCGGGCCGGTCGTGGCGGCCCGCGACGGCGCGCCGGTGCCCCTCGGCGGGCCGCGGCACCGCGAGGTCCTGGCGCGGCTCGTCGCGGCGCGCGGGCGCGTGGTCGGGGTGCGGCGCCTCGTCGACGACCTGTGGGACGAGCCCGCGGACGGCTCGGTCGCGGCGCTGCGCACCTTCGTCGCCGCGCTGCGGCGCGCGCTCGAGCCCGACCGCCCGCCGCGCGCACCCGCGCGGCTGCTCGTGACCGACGGTCCCGGGTACGCCCTGCGCCTCCCGCCGTCCGCCGTCGACGCGTGGCGGTTCGCCGACGAGGTCGCCGCCGCCCCGGACGACCCGCCCGCCGCGGCGGCGCCCCGCCTCGAGGGGGCGCTGGCGCTGTGGCGCGGGCCCGCGTACGCCGACGCGGCCGAGCGCCCCTGGGCCGCGCCGGAGCGCGCGCGGCTGACCGCCCTGCGCCTGGACGCCGTCGAGCGGCTCGGCGGGGCGCGCCTCGCGCTCGGCCTCGCCGCGCGCGCCGTCCCGGACCTGGAGGCGCACGCCGCGGCGCACCCCTGGCGCGAGGAGGGGTGGCGGCTGCTGGCCCTGGCGCTCTACCGCTCCGGGCGGCAGGGGGACGCCCTGTCCGCCGTGCGCCGCGCCCGCGCCGTGCTCGCCGACCAGCTCGGCGTCGACCCCGGGCCCGCGCTGCGCCGGCTCGAGGACGACCTGCTCGCCCACGCCCCGCACCTCGACGGGCCGGTCGCGGCGGACCAGGTGTGGGAGCGGGCCGCGGCGGCGTACGAGCGCGTGGTCGCCCCCGGCGCTCCCGCGCGGCTGGAGTCCACGGTCGGGCTGCTGCGCGGCCTGGCGGTGACCGGCGGCGCCGGGCTCGTGGCCGCCCGCGAGCACCGGGTCGAGGCCGTGCTGGCCGCCGAGGCGCTGGGCGACCCCGAGCTCGCCGCGCGGGTGGTGGGGGCGTACGACGTGCCCGCGGTGTGGACCCGGACCGACGACCCCGCCGGGGCGGCCCAGGTCGTGGCCGCCGCGGAGCGCCTGCTCGCCGCGCTGCCGGACAGCGCTTCCCCGGCCGTCCGGGCGCGCCTGCTGGCCACCGTCGCGGTCGAGTCGCGGGGCACCGCGTCGGCCCGCGGCCCGCAGGCCGCCGCCCAGGCTGAGGCGCTCGCGCGCGGCCTCGACGACCCCGCCCTGCTCGCCTTCGCGCTCGACGGCGTCTGGATGCAGTCCTGCACCCGGGCCGGCCTCGCACCGGTCCGCGACGCCGTCGGCGCCGAGGTCGTCGCCCTCGCGGCGCGGCACGGCCTCGTGTCGTACGAGGTCCTCGGGCACCTCGTGCGCCTGCAGGCGCGCAGCGCGCTCGGCGACCTCGACGGCGCCGGCGGGCACGCGGCCGCCGCCGCCCGGCTCGCGTCGGCGCACGGCCGGCCGCTCGTCGACGTCTTCCTCGCCTGGTGGGACGCGCTGCGCCGCTCGCTCGACCCGTCGGCGCCGGCGGGCGAGGTCGAGCGTGCGTACGCCGGTGCCGTCGCCCGGCTCGACGGGTCGGGCATGCCGGGCCTCGCGGCCGGGCTCCCCGCGCTGGCCCGGCTGGCCCTGGCGCTGCGCGAGGGGCGGCCCGCGCCGGCGGACGAGCGGGCGTGGGGGCCGTACGAGCCCTGGGCCCTGCCCCTCGTCCTCGCCGGCGCGGGGGACGGCGCCGCCGCCCGGCGGGCGCTCGAGCGCGTCCCGGACCCGCCCCCGGACCTGCTGCTCGAGGCCATGTGGTGCCTGGTCGCCCGCGCGTCCGCGGCCTGCGGCTCCCGTGCGGCGGCCCGCCGGGCCCGCGCGGCCCTCACCCCCGCCGCCGGCGAGCTCGCGGGCGCCGGCAGCGGGCTCGTGTCCCTCGGCACCGTGGCCGAGCACCTGGCGCTGCTGGACCGGGTGCTGCAGGACTGACCCGTCCGGGCGCTCCCGCCCGGAACGCCGGACACCTGCACGTACGCGCAGGTAGCGTCGCAGGGCCGGTCGGGGGTGTCGACGCTCCCCGCACAGCCCGGCACCCGAGGAGGAGTGCAGTGCCGCGTACGCGCGTCGCCTCGGCCCTGGCCGCGGTGCTGAGCACCGTCCCGGTGGCCCTGCCCCTGCCCGCCGCGGCCGCCCCGGGCGACCTGGGCGGTGTCGTCGTCGAGGTCCTGCGGCCCGCGCCGGTGGCGCTGACCGTGCCCGAGACGTCGCTGGCCCTGCGGGCGGGCGACGACGTCGAGCTGCGGACGCGCCTCGCCACGCCCGACGGCCGCGGCGTCGCCGGCGCGCGGGTCGTCGTCCTCGGCCGCCGCGGCGCCGCCGACCCCTGGCGGGCCCTGCGGACCCTGACGACCGACCGGCAGGGCCTCGCCCGCACGGCGCTGGGGCCCGAGCGGAGCGCGGAGTACTCCGTGCGGCACGACCCCACCGTGCGGCACGCCGCCGCGGTGAGCCCCGTCGTCCGCGTCACCGTCGCCCGCACGGTGCAGCGGGTGCTCGGCCTGCGCGTCGTCCCCGTCCTGGCCGAGCCCGGCGCCGACCCGGCGACGTGCTGCCCCCTCGCGGTGGACGGCGCGCCACGGCCGGCGCGGGGGCTCCCCCTGCACCTGCTGGGGACCGCGCAGGGCGTGGCCGACGGGACGCCGGTGACCGTCGAGGCCATGGCCCGCTGGGGCGAGTGGCAGACCGTCGCCACGCCCCGGGTCGTCGACGGCCGCTTCGACGTGCCGGCGGTCGAGGGTCCCTGCTGCGGGTACTCCACGGTCCTGCGCGCCGTGGTCGCGGCCGCCGGCGCAGCCCCCGCCCTGCGGAGCCCCGACACCTGGGTGACGCCCGCCGCGCCGCGCCTGTCCGCCACCCTCCCCCCGGCCGTCGCCCGCGGTCAGGTCCTGCGGGTCGAGGGCACCTGGGCCCCGGCGAGCGCGGGACGCGTGGTCCGGCTCCAGCAGCTCAGGGACCGGGTGTGGACGACGGCGGCCGAGGCGGTCACCACCGCCGACGGGCGCTTCTCCCTCGTGGCGCGCCCCCCGCAGCCGGGGACGCACGGCTACCGCGTGGCGGCCGTGGCGCAGGGACGCCTGCCGGTGCAGGCCACCCCGCCCTCCACCGTCGTCGTCCGGGACGCGCCGCTCCCCGCGGCCTGGGCCACCGCCCTCAGCGACCTCTCCCCGGCCACGGCCGGGCCGCGCCCGCTGCCCGGCGCGGTCCGCGTCGACGGCCGGGAGCACGCGCGCTCGCTGCGGCTGCCCGCCGCAGCGAGCCTCGACCTCCCCCTCGGGGCCGACGCCGCGACCTTCCACGCGACCGTCGCCGTGGCGGCACCCGGCCCCGCCGGCGCACCCGCCGAGCTGCGGGTGCGCGTCGACGGGCGCACCGTGCTCAGCCGCACGGTGCCCGACGGCACGGCGTTCCCGCTCGCCGTGGACGTGCGCGGTGCGCGGACCCTGAGCGTCGCCGCGGGCCCGACCGGGCACGGCGGCGACGGCGCCGGCCCCCTCGTCGTGCTCGGGTCCGCCGCCGTGACGAGCGCCGTCGAGCCGCCTCGCGGCGTCGTGCCCGGCATCCTCTACCTGGCGGACCGGGCACCCGTCGCGGTGACCGGCGGCGTCCGCGTCGCCGACGACCTGCTGCTGGCGGCGGGGACCGGCCCGGCAGGCAGCGCCGGCTGGACGCTCGACGGGGGACGGACCCGGCTCACGGCGAGCGCGCGCCTCGGCGGTGGCGGCGCCGGCACCGGCTCGGTGCGCGTCGTCGGGGACGGGCGGCTGCTCGCGACGTACGAGGGGGTGGGGGCGGTGGCCGTACCGCTGGACGTCGACGTCAGGGGGGTCCGCGACCTGCGGGTCGAGCTCGCGCTCGGCGAGGGAGCGGCCGGCGAGCTGCGCGTCTCGCACGCGGCGGTGCTGCCGTGAGGGCGCGCCGGGCGGTAGCGGCCCTCGCGGCCGCCCTCCTGCTGGTCGGCGCCGCACCGGCGGCGGCGGGCGACCCCCCGCCGGAGGGCGCCTGCACGCTCGGCCTCGACCTGCCGGAGAAGATCGTCCGGACGGGGCCCCGCCAGGCCGTCGTGGTGACCCTGCGCGACCCCTGCGGCGTCACGCACCGCTCGGAGTTCGTCGTGGAGGGCCCGGGGAGCGCGTCGTACGAGGTCCTCTTCGGCCCGCAGCCGGACGGCACGGGCCAGCGCTTCGTCGTGGACTCCTCGTGGCCGGCGGGGACCTACGTCTCGCGGCTCGTCGAGGCCCTCGGCCCCGTCGTGCTGCCCCTCGAGGACCGCGCCGTCGTGAAGTTCGGCTCACGGGCGTCGCTGACGGCGTCGCGCAGCGGGTCGCGCGTGCTGCTGCGGACGTGCCTCGCCGTCTACAGCGACCGCGCGTCCCGCTGGCTCTCGTGGACGTCGGCCCGCTCGACGCTGCAGCAGCAGCGGCGCGACGGCACCTGGGCGTACGTCGGCACGACGGCCAGCGACGCCCGCGGCTGCAGCACCAGGGCGGTGGAGAACCGCTACCAGGGCACGTACCGGGCGGTGTCGTGGGACACGTACCGGGTGTTCGGCCGCACCACCCCGAGCGCCCGGGCCTGACCGGTACGCCGCTCAGCCGCCCGGTCGGTCGGCGCGGTAGACGTAGTGCAGCGGGTCGTCGCCGGGGTCCTCGGGCTCCATCGGCCCCTCGGCGACCCGGCGCAGGCCGGCCTTCTCGAGCGCGCGCCACGACGCCCGGTTGGCCGCCACGACGGCCACGAGCACGGCGGGGGCCCCGGGGTGCGCCGCCCAGGTGTCCTCCACGAGGGCCGCGACGACGCGCGGCCCGAGCCCGCGGCCGCGGTGCTCCGGGCTGCCGATGAGGTAGTCCAGCTCGACCGCCCCCTCCGGGACCTCGACGACCGCCGAGAGCTCGGCGAGGTCCTCGGGGTAGTCGGCGATCCGGGCCCGCTGCACCAGCCCCACCGGCTCGTCGTCGAGGAGCACGACGAGGTCCTCGCCGGGCTCCTCGCCGCGCACGCTGGGGCCGAAGTCGCGCTCGACGGCGGCGAGCGCGTGTTCGTGCTGCCACCACCGGTGGACCGTCGGGTCGGCCAGCCACCGCGCGAGCAGGGGCAGGTCGTCCGCGACGAGCCGGCGCCACGCCAGGCGCCCGCCGGTCATCGCGCCGGCACCCCGGTCGCCGGGCCGGGGACGAGGAAGCGCACCTCCGGCTCCCCCGCGAGCAGCGGGTCCTTGCGCCGGTGGAACTCCACGACGTGCGGCGCCTCCTCGTGAGCGCGGAACGCCGCGTCGTCGGCGTACACCTCGTAGAACACGCGCGACAGCGGCGCGCCGTCGACGGCGTGGGTGGCGTAGACGAGGGTGCCGGGCTCGTGCGCGGCGACCGCCGCCACGACCTCCTCCGCCAGCCGGTCGAAGCGCGCGGCCGACGCGGCGTCGGGCAGGTCGAAGCGGACGACGAGGGCGAGCGCCACGGGGCACCTCCTGGCGGGCAGGGCGGTGCGGAGCCTAGCCGCGGCTCCGCACCGCCGCCCGGACTACGCCGTGACCGGCTTCGAGGTCGCGCCCCAGCGGGGCGCGGTGTCCCACGAGACGACGCGGTACTGCGCGCTGCGCGGCGCCGCGTGGGCGACGACGGCCTTGCCGTCCTTCCCGACGGTCACGGACTTGACGTACGTCCAGGTCCCGCCCTGGTTCACCTGCACGGTCGCCTTGGCGCCGCCGTAGGGCACGAACCGGTACTGGAACGGGTGGTACTGCACGAGGTCGACGGTGAGCGTGACCGTCCCGCCGCTGCGGCGCGCGGACAGGCCCGCCTTGGTGCCGAACCGGACGTCCATGCTGTCGTACGCGACGGGGTAGTGCTCGTCGCCCGGCCCGAAGGCCTTGCCCCACGCCGTCCGGTAGGTGCCCGGGCGCTGCCAGTCGGAGAAGGCCCACCAGTCCGAGCGCGTGCCGTGGAAGCTGCCGGGCGCGCCCTCGCCGTCCTCGCCCCAGACGAGGAACTGGTCGCGGCCGTCCGGGCCCCACACCTCGAAGGAGGCGTACCGCGCCCCGCAGGTGTCGACGAGCCGCACGGGCACCTCCAGGTGCTCGGCGGCGATGCTCACGCGGGCCGGCAGGTCGGCGGCGACGCTGCACGTCGCGGCCTGCGCCGGGGCGGCGGAGAGCGCGGCGCCCGCCGCGGTCAGCCCGGCCACCAGTCCTGCCACGGTCTTCCTCATGCTGCCGCTCCTCGGCGCTGCGCCCCCACCGGCGGGGACGCGGACGCCAGCCCATCGGACGGGCGGCGGCGCGCCTGAGGGAACGGCGTGCACCGCGGGGCCGCGGGACCGATGAGCGCGGGCGCCCGGGCCGGTCCACCCCCCGTGGGACGACTCCTGTACTCCGCCATCTGCTCCCTCGACGGCTACGTCGCCGACCGCGAGGGCGGCTTCGCCTGGGCCGAGCCGGACGAGGAGGTCCTCGCGGCGACGGTCGAGCTCGACGGCCCGGTGGGGACGCACCTCTACGGGCGGCGGACGTACGAGCTCATGGCGGCCTGGGAGGGCGAGGAGCCGGAGACGTGGTCCGAGCAGTCGGCGGCCTTCGCCCGCTCCTGGCGCGCGCTGGACAAGGTCGTCTACTCGACGAGCCTGCAGCGGGTCGGCACCCCGCGCACCCGGCTCGAGCGGCGGTTCGACCCGGACGCCGTACGGGAGCTCGTGCGCGCCTCGCCCGCGGACGTCTCCGTCGGCGGCCCGACGCTCGGCGCCGCCGCCCTGCGCGCGGGCCTCGTCGACGAGCTGCACCTCTTCCTCGTCCCGGCCCTCGTCGGGGGCGGGCTGGCCGCGCTGCCGGACGGTGTGCGGCTGGACCTGCGCCTGCTCGAGGCGCGCCGGTTCGCCGGCGGGACGGTGCTGCTGCGGTACGCCGTCGAGGGCGCTCAGGCGCCGGTGAGCATGTCGTAGCCCAGCCGCGCGACGAGGGCGGCGACGACGACGAGGAACACGACCCGCACGAACCGGCTGCCGCGGGCGATCGCCGTACGGGCCCCCAGGAAACCGCCGGTGAGGTTGCACAGCGCCATGAGCGCGCCGACGCCCCACAGCACGGCGCCCTGGGGCACGAAGACCGCGAGGGCGCCGAGGTTCGTCGCGAGGTTCGCGATGCGGGCCTTGGCCGACGCCTGCAGGAACGAGTAGCCGAGCAGCCCGACGAGCGCGAAGACGAGGAACGACCCCGTACCGGGGCCGAAGATGCCGTCGTAGAAGCCGATGACGACCGCGGAGAGCACCGCCACGACGTGGTGCCTGCGGCCGTGGAAGCGCAGCGCCTGCGCCTCGCCGAGGGCGGGACGGGCGAGGGTGTACGCGGCCACGAGCACCAGCAGCACCAGGACGATCGGCCGGAAGGCCTCCTGCGGCAGCAGCGCCGCGCACGCCGCGCCGCCGGCCGCGCCGAGCACCGCGGCGCCGGCCATCGGCAGCGCGGTGCGCAGGTCCGGTCGGACCCGCCGGTAGTAGGTGACGGTCGCCGTCGCGGTGCCGGCGACCGACGCGAGCTTGTTGGTGGCCAGCACCTGCGCCGGCGCCGCCCCCGGGAGCAGGACGAGCAGGGCCGGCAGCTGCACCAGCCCGCCCCCGCCGACGACGGCGTCGACCCAGCCGGCCAGCAGCGCGGCGACGCAGAGCAGCACGACGACGGTCGCGTCGGGGGCCTCGAGCACGAGGGGCGACCCTACGCGCCGACGGAGCGGCTCAGGCCGCGAGGGCGGCGACCCCCGCGAGCAGCCGGTCCACGTCGTCCCCGCTCGTGTAGTGCACGACGCCGGCGCGGACCACGCCGCCGTCCCCGTGCAGCCCGAGGGCGCGCACCAGCTCGCGGGCGTAGAAGTCGCCGTCCCCCACCGCGACGCCGCGCGCGGCGAGCGCCTCGGCGACCTCGCGCGGCGACCGGCCGGCGACGCGCAGGGCCACGGTCGGGGTGCGCAGGAGGGCGGCGCCGTACGTCGTCACGCCCTCGACCCCCTCCAGACCGGCGACCAGGCGGTCGAGCAGCGCCTCCTCGTGCGCCTGCACCGCGGCCATCGACCGCAGCAGCCGCTCGCGGCGCGCGCCCCCTCCCGGCACGAGCCCGGCGAGGTGCTCCACCGCGGCGACGACCCCCGCGTGCAGCTCGAACGGCGGGGTGCCGTGCTCGAAGCGGGCGGGGACGGCGTCGCTCGACGGCAGCAGCTTGTCGGGGTGCAGCCCCTCGAGCAGCGCGGGGTCGGCGACGACGGCCCCGAGGTGCGGGCCGCTGAGCTTGTAGAGCGAGAGCGCGTAGAAGTCGGCCCCGAGCGCGGCGACGTCCACGGGGACGTGCGGGGTGAGGTGCACGCCGTCGACGTAGGCCAGCGCGCCGACCTCGTGGGCGGCGTCGGTGACGGCGCGGACGTCGGGACGCGTGCCCACGACGTTGCTGGCACCCGTGACCGCGACCAGGCGGGTCCGCTCGGACAGGACCGCGGTGTGGTCGCCGAGCAGGCACGACGCCGGGTCGACGTCGAGCCACCGCACCGCGGCGCCGGCGCGCTCGGCCGCCTGCACCCACGGGCGCACGTTGGCGTCGTGGTCGAGGCGGGTCACGACGACCTCGTCGCCCGGGCCCCACCGCTTGGCGAGGGCGCCGGCCAGCACGTACGTCAGCGCGGTCATCGACTGGCCCAGCACCACGCCGTCCGGCAGGCCGCCGACCAGGTCGGCGACGGCCGAGCGCGCGTCGGCAACCGCTTGCTCGGCGCGGGCGCTGCTGGGGAAGGGTCCCCCGCGGTTCGACACCGCGCTGCGCAGGCTCGCCGCCACGGCGTCGACGACCGCGAAGGGCACCTGCGTGCCGCCCGGGGCGTCGAAGTGGGCGGTGCCCTCCGCGAGGGCGGGGAACTGCGCGCGGACCGCGCGGACGTCGAGCGTGGGGGCCTGGCTCACCCGACCACCCTGCCACCCGTCGCCGCCCCGAGCAGCACGGGCTCCATGGAGACGTACACCGACTCCACGTCGGCCGCGTCCACCCGGTAGGTCTCGTGGAAGACGCCGACGTCGCCGGTGGCCCTGGCCCGGCGGTTGAACCGCCGCCACGCCGGCAGGTGCTCCGCGTCGGCGGAGCGGGCGTAGGCCCGCAGCTCGTCCTCCGAGCGCCAGTGCTGCACCACGAGCACCACGCGGCCCGACCAGAAGGTGCGGGCCCCGAGCATCCCCCGGTCGGCGCGGGCGAGCTCGGCGAGCATCCGGGGCATCGCCGCGAACACCGGGCCCCAGTTCCAGGGCCGGGTCCACCGGTTGATCCGCATGCCGACGAGGAACACGACGACCTCGCCGTCGACCTGGGCCACCTGCCGCGCCACCGCGACCTCCTCCACCTCGATGTTGACGGTGTCAACTTGGCAGCGGATGTGCACGCTGTCAACATGTGGCGGTGAACGAGCGCACCGCGTACCACCACGGCGACCTCCGCAACGCCCTCGTCGCGGCCGGCGTCGAGCTCGCCCGGCAGGGCGGCCCGCAGGCCGTCGTGCTGCGCGAGGCCGCTCGGGCGACCGGGGTGTCGCCCACCGCGGCGTACCGGCACTTCGCCGACCGCGAGGCGCTCGTCGCCGCGGTCGCCGGGCGCGCGCTCGGGCTCATGGCGCGGCGGATGCAGGAGGAGGCCGGCCGCACCCCCCGCCGCCGGACCCGCGCGGACCGGGCGCTGGAGCGCTTCCGCGCCGTGGGGCGGGCGTACGCGCTCTTCGCCGAGGAGGAGCCCGGCCTCTTCCGCACCGCCTTCGGCGGCCCGTCGACCGGGATCGACCAGGACCCGTACGACCAGCTCGTCGCCGCGCTCGACGAGCTCGTCGCGGCCGGCGCCCTGCCCGCCGCTCGCCGCGACGGGGCCGAGGTGCCCGCCTGGGCCGCGGTGCACGGCGCGGCGGTGCTGCTCGAGGGGCCCCTGGCCGGCCTGCCGGCGGCCGAGCGGCGGGCCTGCCTCGAGCGCGTCCTCGACACCGTCGTCGACGGGATCTGACGAACGCTCGACGCCGGCGCTGCATACCGGGTATACCTAGAAGTGCATACCCGGTATCCACGAGGAGCACCATGTCCGTCAGGAGGGGCCTGCTGGCCCTGCTCGCCGAGGGCCCGCGCTACGGCTACCAGCTGCGCGCGGAGTTCGAGGCCCGCACCGGGGCCACCTGGCCCCTCAACGTGGGGCAGGTCTACTCGACCCTGTCCCGACTCGAGCGCGACGGCCTCGTCGAGCCCGCCGGCGAGAGCGAGGAGGGCCAGGTCTTCTACGCGATCACGCCCTCCGGCCGGGACGACGTCGCCGCCTGGTTCGCCGCCCCCGTCGAGCGCGGCGCCCCGCCGCGCGACGAGCTGGCGATCAAGCTGGCGCTGGCCGTGACGGTCCCCGGCGTCGACGTCCAGGCCGTGATCCAGCGCCAGCGCAGCGCCACCCTGCGCGCTCTGCAGGACTACACGCGCGTCAAGGCCGGCGCGGGTGACCTCGCCTGGTCGCTCGTCGTCGACAGCCTCGTCTTCCAGGCCGAGGCCGAGGTCCGCTGGCTCGACCACTGCGAGGCACGGCTCGCCCGCGCCGCCCGCGACCGCGCGGCGAGCGGGTCGGGCGCAGCGCCCACCACCACCGCCACCACCACCAGCACGAGCGCCACGACGGAGGCTGCGCGATGAGCACCGCCACCACGGTCCCCACCGACAAGGTCCTGCTCCTGCGCGCGGTCACCCGCGTGCACGGCGACGGCGCGTCGGCCGTCCACGCCCTGCGCGAGATCGACCTGTCCGTCCGCGCCGGCGAGCTCGTCGCCGTCATGGGCCCCTCGGGCTCCGGCAAGTCGACCCTCCTCACGCTCGCCGGCGGCCTGGACAGCCCCACCTCCGGCGACGTCGTCGTCGAGGGGACCATCCTGTCCAGCCTCGACCGCTCCGCGCTGGCCGCCCTGCGCCGGCGCAGCGTCGGCTACGTCTTCCAGGACTTCAACCTCATCCCGGCGCTCACCGCCGCGGAGAACGTCGCGCTGCCCCGCGAGCTCGACGGGGTCAGGGCCCGCACCGCCCGGGGCGAGGCGCTCGCCGCGCTCGAGGAGGTCGGCATCGCCGACCTGGCCCAGCGCTTCCCCGACGACATGTCCGGCGGGCAGCGCCAGCGCGTGGCCATCGCCCGCGCCCTCGTGGGCGACCGCCGCCTCGTCCTCGCCGACGAGCCGACCGGCGCCCTCGACTCCGAGACCGGCGAGGCCGTGCTCGCCCTGCTCCGCCGCCGCGTCGACGCCGGCGCCGCGGGGGTGCTCGTCACCCACGAGGCCCGGCACGCGGCCTGGGCCGACCGCATCGTGTTCCTGCGCGACGGGCGCGTCGTCGACGACACCGGCCGCGCGCCGGGCGCCGAGGTCCTGCTGGGGCAGCGCTCGTGAGCGCCCTCCTCGCCCTCCTGCGCATCGCCCGGCGCGACGCGCGCCGCGCCCGCGGCCGCAGCGCGCTCGTCGTCGTCATGGTCGCCCTGCCGGTCATGGCGCTCGTCCTGGGCGACGTGACGTTCCGCAGCGGCCAGCTCGACCCCGACGAGGTCGCCGCCCGCGAGCTCGGCACCACCCAGGCCCGCGTCGAGGTCCGCGCCCCCGCCGGCGCGGGGCTCAGCCAGGAGCCCGACCTGCGCTCCTGGCTGACCCGCGACGGCGGCACCGGCGAGTACCCCGACCTCCTCGACCTCGTCCCGGCCGGCGCCCGCGCGCTGACCGCCGCGGCGTCGTCCGTACGGGTCACCACCGACGCCGGCAGCGCGACCACCGGCTGGCAGGAGGTCGACGCCGCCGACCCGGCGTTCCGCGGGCGCTGGGACGTCGAGGCGGGCGCCCGCCCCTCCGGCCCGGACGAGGTGCTCGTCACCCCCGCGCTGCTCGAGCGGCTGGGCACCGGCATCGGCGGCGCGGCGCAGGTGGTCCAGCCCGCCGAGCGGTCGTTCACCGTCTCCGGGGTCGTCCGCTACGCCGACGACCCCGGCCTCGAGGCCGTCGTCGCCCTGCCGGGCACCCTCGGGACCGTGCCCGGCGCGACGAGCCCCCAGCCCGACGCCGCGTACCTCGTCACCGACGACCCCCTCACCTGGGACGAGGTCGTCGCGCTCAACGAGCGCGGCGGCGTGGCCCTCTCGCGCGCCGTCCTGCTCGACCCGCCGCCGCAGGAGGCGGTCCCCTACTACCAGGACGGGGGCGGCGGCGGCCGCGACCTGCTCGCGTACGTGCTCGTGGCCGCGCTCGTCGGCGGGCTGGCCGCGCTCGAGGTGGTGCTGCTCGCCGGGGCCGCCTTCGCGGTCGGCGCCCGGCGCCAGGCGCACGCCCTGGCGCTGCTCGCGGCGGCGGGCGGCACCCGGCGCCAGGTGCGGCTCGTCGTCCTCGCCGGCGGGCTCGTCCTCGGCGCGGTCGCCGCCGCCGCCGGGGTCGTCACCGGGCTGCTCCTGGCCTGGGCCGCGCGCCCGCTCGTCGAGGACTGGACGGGCCAGGCCCTCGGCCGGTACGACGTCCGCCCGCTCGAGCTCGCCGCGGTGGCCCTGCTCGGGGTGGTCACCGCTGTGGTGGCGGCGGTCCTGCCCGCCCGCACCGCGGCCCGCCAGGACCCGGTGGCCGTGCTCGCCGGGCGCCGCGGGCAGGTGTCGACGCCGCGGCGCGTCCCCGCCGCCGCCGTCGTCATCACAGCCGCGGGCGCCGGGGCGGCCGCGCTCGGCAGCGCGTGGGCGCTCGCCGTCAACACCGGGGACCGCACCGCGTCCGACGTCGAGGCGTACGGGATCGCGGCGCTGGTCGCCGGCGGCTCGGGCCTCGCGCTGCTCGGCCTGGTCGTGCTGTCCCCGGCGGTCATCGGCCTGGCCGGCCGGCTCGCCGGCAGGGCCCCGCTCGCGCCGCGGCTCGCGCTGCGCGACGCCGCCCGGCACCGCGGCCGGTCGGCCCCGGCGATGGCCGCGGTCATGGCGGCCGTGGCCGGCAGCACCGCGATCACGCTCTACGTCGCCTCGCTCGACGACCACGACGAGCGGACGTACGGCTACAGCCAGCCGCTCGGGACCGCGAGCGCACCCCTGCTGGTGCAGGACTGGTCCGGCGGCGGGTCGGCGCCGCTCGTCACCGAGGTCGACCCGCAGCGCGCACGGTCGGCCCTGGAGGCGACCCTGCCGGTCGAGGCCGTCCACCAGGTGCCGACGCAGGAGGACTGCTACCCCGGGGGGTGCAGCACCAGCACCTGGATCGAGGTCCCCGAGGCGAACCTGTGCCCGGGCGGGCAGGCCCCCGAGGACTGGCGCTGCGCGATCACCTACGGCGGGCCGATGCACGCCCTCGCCGTGGGCGGCCCGGAGGTCCTGCGCTGGGCGACCGGCACGACGTCCCCCGAGGCCGAGCGCGCGCTCGCCGAGGGCGGGGTCGTGACGACCCGCCGCGCCGAGCTGCTCGACGGCCGGGTGACCTTCGTCAGCGAGGAGGTGGCGCCGGCCGACGCCACCGAGCAGGAGTACGCCGCGATCCAGGCCCGCGCCGAGCGCACCTCCCTGCCGGCGGTCCTGCTCGACGCCCCGCAGACCGCCGTCGCGGCCGTGGTCAGCCCCGAGGCGGCCGAGCGGCTCGGCCTCGAGGTCGGCCCGGGCTTCCTGCTCGCCGACCTCGAGCGGCTGCCCACCGAGGACGAGGAGGAGGCCGCCCTGGCGGCGCTCGAGCGCACCGCGGCGGGAGCCGACCTGCACGTCGAGCGGGGGTACGTCAGCCGCTACGGCGTCGGCCTGCTCGCCCTGGCCGCGGCCGCGGCCCTCGTGACCCTCGGCGCCACGGGGGTCTCGACCGGGCTCGCCCAGGCCGACGCCCGCGCCGACCACGCGACGCTCGCCGCGGTGGGCGCCACCCCCCGGCTGCGGCGCAGCCTCGCGGGGGCCCAGGCCCTCGTCGTCGCCGGGCTCGGCGGCGCGCTCGGCATCGCCGCCGGGTTCGTGCCCGCGCTCGCCTTCGTCGGCTCCGACCCGCAGATGACGGTCGTGCTGCCCTGGCCGTCGCTCGCCACGATCCTCGTCGGCGTGCCGCTGCTCGCCGCCGCCGGCGCGTGGCTGTGCACGCGCTCGCGGCTGCCGCTCGTCGCCCGCCAGGCGCTCTGAGGGGCACCCCGAGGCGGCGCGCACCCATGAGGGGCACCCCCAGGCGGCACACACCCATGAGGGGCACCCCCAGGCGGCGCACACCCATGAGGGGCACCCCCAGGCGGCGCGCACCCATGAGGGGCACCCTCAGCAGAGTCGAGTCTGCTGAGGGGCACCCTCATCCGGCGCGGGCGCCTGAGGGTGCCCCTCATGGGGAGCGGCGGGCGGGAGCGACGCCGCGAGCTCGGCGAACGCGGCGGTGAGCGCGGGCTGCTGGTAGCTCGCGTTGAGCCCGCTGGGGTTGGGCAGCACCCACAGCGGGCGGCCGGCGACGGTGGCGCCCTGCGGGCCCACCCGGGCGTCGCGCCGGCCCCAGCCGGTGCGGTAGGCGCTGATGCCGAGCACCGCCACCGCGGCCGGCGCCCACCGCCGGGCGAGCGCCTCGACGCGCGCCGGCCCGGCGCGCAGCTCGTCGTCGGTGAGCTCGTCGGCGCGCCGTCGCCCGCGGCACGAGGTTGCTGATGCCGACACCGGCCGCGAGCAGCGCCCCCGTCTCGTGCGGGGCGAGCAGCCGCGGGGTGAGCCCCGAGGCGGCGAGGGTGCGCCAGAGCCGGTTGCCCGGGCGGGCGAAGTGGTAGCCGGTGGCGCCGGACCACAGCGACGGGTTGATCCCGACGAGGAGCACGCGCAGGCCGGGGCCGACGAGGTCGGGGACCTCGGCGCCGTACGCGGCCCGCACCTGCTCGGGCGTGGGCCGCAGCGGCGGCCCCGCAGAGCCCGCCCCACCCGACCCGCCCGGACCGCCCGGACCGCCCGGACCGCCCGCCCCGCCCGGACCGCCCGCCGCGCCTCCCCCGCTCACGACGGCAGCCGGCGGCGACCGGCGAACCCCAGGTCCGTGCGGTGGTACCACGCCAGCTCCCGGTCGCCCTCGAGCCAGCACAGCAGCACCGGGACCCCGTCGAGCTCGCTCGGGAAGTCCACGAGCAGCGGCGCGATGCCCTTGAGCTCGGCGCCGGTGGCCTGCACCTGCGCCATGAGGTCGTCGAGGCGGGCGTGCGCGGCCTTGAGCTCGGGCAGCCCACCGAGCGGCGTGGCCGGGCCGCCGGCGAGCGCGGCCTGCACCTCCGCCGCCTCCGCGCGCAGCAGCACGATCTCGTCGAGCACCGGCAGCAGGCGCGCCAGCTCGGCGCGCGCCTCGTCGACCTCGAAGAGCCCCACGCCCGCAGCGTCCCCCGGAGCGGGGGCGCCCACTCAGTCCACGAGGCAGAAGGGGTGCCCGGCGGGGTCCGCGAAGACGCGGAACCCGGGGTCCCCCTCGTCCGGCAGCCGCGTCGCACCGAGCGCGAGCACCTGCCGCTCGCCCTCGTCGAGGTCGTCGACCTGCACGTCGAGGTGGACCTGCTGCGGGTGCGCGGGGTCGGGCCAGCGGGGCGGCACGTGGTCGGGGGCCCGCTGGAAGGCCAGGCAGCGCCGGGCGTCCTCGCCCACGACGACCCAGTCGTCGTCGTCGCGCGTCACGGGCTCGCCGAGCAGCGCGCTGTAGAAGCGGGCGAGGGCCCGCGGGTCGGGGCAGTCCAGGACCACGGAGTGGAGGCGTCCGATCATGGCTGCACCCTGCTCCCGGCCTCCGACAGGTCCGGCGCCCGGTCCGGCGCCCGGTCCGGCGCCCGGTCCGGCGCCCGGCCGGGCACCGCCAGCACCCGCCGCCACGCCTGCACGGACAGGACCGGCCGCATGCCGACGGACTCGTACAGCGCGAGGGCGCCGGTGCTGTTCGCGACGTCCACGTGCAGCACCGCGGCGACCCGCCCGCGGCGCTGCATGCCGCGGAAGGACTCCGTCAGCAGCGCCCGCGCGACGCCGCGCCCGCGCGCCGCGCGCAGGACGCCGAGGCGCAGCACGTACCCCGCGTCGAGCTCCTCCACGAGCTCCTCGGTCTCCTGCAGGAACCCCGCGTCGCGCCCGTCGACCTGGGCGAACCACACGGGCCCCCGGTCGTCACGGGCCTGCCAGGCGGCCCGCCAGTCCTCGTACGAGCGGGGGGCGAAGCCGAAGTGGTCGGCGAAGGAGGCCTGGTGCAGGGCGTGCGCGAGGCGCAGCTCCTCGTCGGTGGGCGGGTCCTGCGCGCGACGGACGACGACCCCCTCGGGGCGCACCCGCTCGACCGGCCGGTCCAGCTCCCGCCGCATCCGCGAGAACGAGGTCGCGGGCTCGTAGCCCGCGGCGCGCAGGGCGTCCTGCAGCGGGCGGTCGGCCTCGTACGCGTGGTGGTCCAGCACCATCTCGGCGCAGCCGCGGGCCCCGCCGCCGTCGCGCGCCACCTCGTCGACGTGCGCGAGCAGCGCCGCGAGGAGCCCCTGCGGCGCGTCCGGGTGCACCGCGACGTCGACGTCCGCGTGCCCGGTCGCCGCGTCGAACCAGACCCGCGCCATCCCCTCGAGCCGGCCCTCGCCCTCCACCACGCAGCTGCGCGGGTCGAGGTCGGGGTCGGCGAGGTCGACGCGCACGTCCTGGGCGCTGGTGTCGGCCCGCCCGAGGACCGCGACGTCGCGGGCGGTGAGCAGCGCGAGGACGGCGTCGGCGTCGTCCGGGCGCAGCGGGCGGGGGCGGGCCGGGGCGGCGGCGGTCACCCCGGGAGCGTGGCGCGGGCCGCACCGCCGCGTCCAGCCGGTTTCCGGCCGGGGGCACGGTGAGAGGATGCGCCGCATGACGCAGCCGCACGAGCAGCAGGAGCACCGGGTCCTCGTGGTGGGCCCCGACGGGCAGCCGGCGCCGGGGGCCTTCCCGGTCCCGCAGGGCGACGGCGAGGGCACGCCGCTCACCGAGCTCGTGGAGCAGCCGGCCCTCATCATGCGGGTCGGCAGCATGGTGAAGCAGCTGCTCGAGGAGGTCCGCAGCGCGCCGCTCGACGACGCCAGCCGGGCCCGGCTGCGCGAGATCCACCGCTCCTCCATCAAGGAGCTCGAGCGGGGCCTGGCGCCGGAGCTCGTCGAGGAGCTCGAGCGCATCACGCTGCCCTTCACCGACGACTCGGTGCCCACCGACGCCGAGCTGCGCATCGCCCAGGCCCAGCTCGTCGGCTGGCTCGAGGGCCTCTTCCACGGCATCCAGACGGCGATGTTCGCCCAGCAGATGGCGGCGCGCGCGCAGTTCGAGGAGATGCGCCGGCGCGCGCTGCCCCCCGGCGCCGTGCCGGCCGGGCAGGGCGGGCAGGGCGGGCAGGGCGGGCAGGTGGCGCCGGAGCGCCCCGGCGGCACGGGCAACTACCTGTGACGCGGCTCGAGCAGCTCACCCCGGTCGTCACCTTCCACGGCGAGGGCCCGGTCTGGGACCCCGCCGCGGAGCGGCTCCTGTGCGTGGACATGCTCGCCGGCGCCGTGCTGTCCGTCGACGCGGACGGCGCCGTCGCCCGGCACGCGGTGGGCGACGTGGCGGCGTGCGTGCGGCCCCGCGCCGGCGGCGGGTACGTCGTCGCCGTCGAGCGCGGCTTCGCCCTGCTGGACGCCCTCGACGACCCCGACCCGGACCTGCTGCCGCCGCTCTGGTCCGACCCCGGCGTGCGCATGAACGAGGGCGGCTGCGACCCGCAGGGCCGCTTCTGGTGCGGATCGATGGCGTACGACGCCGCCGAGGGCGCCGGCACCCTGTGGCGGCTCGACCCCGACGGCACCGTGCTGGCGGCCCTCTCGGGGGTGACGATCTCCAACGGCCTGGCGTGGCGGCCGGACGGGACCGCGCTCTACGTCGACACCCCGACGCAGCGCATCGACGTGCTCGCCTTCGACGAGGCCGGCCTCGTCGCGTCCCGCACGCCGTTCGTCGAGGTCCCCGAGGACGCCGGCAGCCCCGACGGCCTCGTGCTCGACGCCGAGGGCGGCGCGTGGGTGGCGCTGCACGGCGGCGGCGCCGTCCACCGGTACGACGCCGACGGCCGCCTGTCCGAGGTGCTGGAGGTCCCGACCCCGCAGCCCACCGCCGTCACCTTCGGCGGGCCCGACCTGCGCGACCTCTACGTCACGACGTCGCGGCAGGGCCTCGGCGACGAGGACCGGGTCGCGGGCTCGCTGCACGTCGCCCGCCCCGGGGTCGCCGGCGTCCCCGTGCTGCCCTTCGCCGGCTGAGGGGCGCCCTCAGGCGAAGAGGCGCTCCAGCACGACCGCGACGCCGTCCTCGTCGTTCGTCAGGGTGGTGCGGTCCGCGGCGGCGAGCACGTCGGGGTGCGCGTTGCCCATGGCGTACGCCGTCCCGGCCCAGGCGAGCATCGGCAGGTCGTTGGGCATGTCGCCGAAGGCGACGACCTCGGACGCGTCGACCCCGCGCTCCTCGCACATCCGCGCGAGGGTCGTCGCCTTGGACACCCCGGAGGCGCTGACCTCGAGCAGCGCCTCGCCGCTCGTGGAGGAGTGCACGACCTCTGCCAGGTCGCCGACGACCTCGCGGGCCGCCGCGAGCAGCTCGTCGACGTCGCCCTCCTCCGCACGGACGAGGAGCTTGACCAGCGGCTCGTCGAGCTCGAGCCGGTCGACGGTGGTGACGCCGGGGGCGGCGTACCGCAGGGCGTAGGCCCGCTCGTGGCGGAACCCGCCCACGGCCTCGGCGCCGAACGCGATGCCGGGCAGGGCGCGCCGCAGCCGCTCGACGAGGTCGGCCCCCACCTCGACGGACAGCTCGAACGTCTCGACGACCCGCTCGCGGTGCAGGTCCCAGACCACCGCGCCGTTGGAGCAGATGGCGAGCCCCGTGTGCCCCGTCGCGGCGGCGACCTCGCCCATCCAGCGGGTCGGCCGGCCGGTGACGAACACGACGGTCGACCCGGCGTCCTCGACGGCGCGCAGGGCGGCGACGGTGCGGTCGGAGATCGTGCCGTCGGTGCGGACGAGGGTGCCGTCGAGGTCGCTCGCGACGAGCGCGGGGCGCGCGCTCACCGGAAGAACCAGCCCAGCGCGACCGCGAGGCCGTCGTCCCCGACCTCCTCGGTGACGAGGTCGGCCGCGTCCTGCACCTCCGCGGGGGCCTGGCCCATGGCGACCCCGCGGTGCGCCCAGTCGAGCATCTCCAGGTCGTTGCGCCCGTCGCCGACGGCCATGGTCCGGTCGGCCGGCACCTCGAGCCGCTGCCGCACCACCTCGAGGGCCGAGGCCTTGGACACGCCCTTCGGGGCGATGTCGAGCCAGGCGGTGTAGCCCACGGCGTACGACACCTCGTGCAGCCCGATGCGCTCGACGAGCTCGAGGAAGTCCGCCGGCTCCTTCTCCGGGCTGCGCAGCACGACGCGGGTGACCGGCTCGGCGACGAGCTCGTCGAAGCCGACGACCCGCTGCTCGCCGGTGAGCTCGCCGTCGGGGAACGGGGCCGTGACGCGGTAGCCCACGCCCAGCTCCTCGACCGCGGCGAGGGCGTCGGGCACGTGCTCGCGCAGCAGCCGCAGCGCGGGGGCGGCGTCGAACGTCACGAGGTCGACCACCTCGCGGTCCTCGAGCCGCGCGGTGACGGCGCCGTTGGAGGCCACGACCCAGCCGTCCTCGAGGCCGAGCTGCTCGGCGACGGGCCAGGTGCCGAGGAGCGCGCGCCCGGTGGCGAGCACGACGTGCGCCCCCGCCTCCCGCGCGCGGTGGACCGCCCGGTGCACCGCCCCGGACGGCGCCGCCTCGCCGTCGACGATCGTCCCGTCGATGTCGAGCGCGACGAGCCCCGGCGCCCAGTCCTCGTCGCGGGCCCCGTGCGCCCGCGCCGCGCTCACGCGCGCACCGGCGTCAGGGCACCGCCGTCGTGGCCCTGCGCGGCGAGGTAGGGCCGCAGCACCTCGGGCACGAGCACCGAGCCGTCCTCCTGCTGGAAGTTCTCGAGGATCGCCACGAGCACCCGGGGCACGGCGACGAGGGTGCCGTTGAGCGTGGCCACGGGGTGCGTGCTGCCCTGGCCGTCCTTCGTGCGCACCCGCAGCCGCCGCGCCTGGAAGGTCGTGCAGTTCGACGTCGAGGTGACCTCGCGGTAGCGGCCCTGCGTCGGCACCCACACCTCGCAGTCGTACTTGCGCGCCGCGCTCGCGCCGAGGTCCCCCGACGCGACCGCGATGACGCGGAACGGCAGGCCGAGGGAGGCCAGGAACGCCTTCTCCAGCGCCAGGAGGCGCTGGTGCTCGGCGTCGGCCTCCTCCGGCGCGCAGAAGACGAACATCTCCACCTTGTCGAACTGGTGGACGCGGATGATCCCCCGGGTGTCGCGCCCGTGCGAGCCGGCCTCGCGGCGGAAGCACGCCGACGTGCCGGAGTAGCGCAGCGGCAGGTCGCCCGCGTCGAGGATCTCCTCCATGTGCAGGGCGGCGAGGGGCACCTCCGCGGTGCCGACGAGGTAGAGGTCGTCCTCCTCGACGCGGTAGACGTTCTCCGCCGCCTGCCCGAGGAAGCCGGTGCCCTCCATCGCCTCGGGGCGCACGAGCACCGGCGGCAGCACCGGGACGAGGCCCTCGCGCACCGCGAAGTCCTGCGCGTAGCGCACGAGCGCCGTGGACAGCGCCGCGCCGACGCCGGTGAGGAAGTAGAAGCGCGAGCCCGACACCTT
Source organism: Vallicoccus soli (assembly GCF_003594885.1). Classification (NCBI taxonomy): domain Bacteria; kingdom Bacillati; phylum Actinomycetota; class Actinomycetes; order Motilibacterales; family Vallicoccaceae; genus Vallicoccus; species Vallicoccus soli. The sequence continues at coordinate 252,850 of NZ_QZEZ01000006.1, read as the reverse complement.
GGCGCCGCGCTCGAGGTCGAGCCCGTCGAGCATGCGCCCGATCTCGACGTGGTCCCGCGGCTCGAAGGCGAAGGCGGGGACCTCGCCGACCTCCTCGAGCACGGCGAAGTCCTCCTCACCGCCCTCGGGCACGCCGTCGGCGACGACGTTGGACAGCGCCAGCAGGGCCGCGTCGAACGCGGCCGCCGCCTCGGCCTGCTCCGCCTCGGCCGCCTTGACGTCGGCGCTGAGCTGCTTGGTGCGCGCGAGCAGCGCCGCCTTCTCCTCGCCCTGCGCCTTCGCGACCTGCTTGCCCAGCCCCTTCTGCTCCGAGCGCAGCGCCTCGAAGCGGCTGATCGCGGAGCGGCGGCGCTCGTCGGCGGCGAGGGCCGCGTCGACGAGGCCCTCGTCCTCGCCTCGGGCGCGCTGCGAGGCGCGGACGGCGTCGGGGTCCTCACGCAGGAGCCGGGGGTCGATCACGGGCCCAGCCTACGGGGGGTGCCGCTGCGTACCATCGCGCGATGACGACGACGGGCGGGCAGGTCGAGCGGGAGACCCGGCGGGCGGTGCGGCTCGCCGCTGGCGCGGGGGCCGGCGCGGTGGCCGCGCTGCCGTTCCTGCTGGTCCTGGCGCTGGTGGGTGCCGGCTGGGGTCCCCTCGGCGACCTCGACCGCGGCGTCGCCGACGCCCTGAACCGGTGGGCCCTGGAGCGCCCCGGCGTGGTCGACGCGCTCGACGTTCTCGCCGAGGTGCTGCACCCGAGCGTCTTCCGCACCGCCGGCGCCGTGCTCGCCGTCACGGCCTGGCTCCGCGGGGCGCGGGTGCTCGGTTGGTGGGTCGCAGCCGTGACGGCGGTCAGCGGGGTGCTCGTCCCGGTGCTCAAGGAGCTCGTGGGCCGCGCCCGCCCGGCCTTCGAGCAGGCCGTGGCCGTCGAGACCTCGCAGAGCTTCCCGTCCGGGCACGCGACCGCGTCGTTCGTCGGCGCGGCCGTGCTCCTCGCGGTCGCGCTGCCCCTGCTCGGCCGTGCGGGCCGCGCCGTCGCGTGGGCGCTCGCGGTCGCCGTCGTGCTGGTCACGGGGTTCGACCGGGTCGCGCTCGGGGTGCACTACGTCAGCGACGTGGTCGGCGGCTGGCTGCTCGGTGCCGCCGTCGTCGTCGGCGCCACCGTCGCGCTCGGCAGCCCGCTGCTCAGCCCCCTGCTCGACCCGCTCAGGAGTCGACGAACGCCGTCGGCACCATGACCCGCAGCGCCTGCCCCGTCACCTCCACGTGGATCGGGGTGGTGCCCGAGAGCTCGCCGTCGACGTCCACGTCGAGCGGCACGTCGGTGCTCACGGTGAACTCCGTGCCCGTGAGGTAGCCCTTGCGCTCCAGCGGCAGCCACGGGGTGAGGGCCTGGTGGGCCGCGGCGCGGGCGGCCGAGAGCCGCGAGCCGCCGCCGAGGGCGTACGCGACGAGGAGCCGGTCGTCGAGGCTGGCGTCGGCCGCGATCGCGGTGCCGGCGTGCATCCGCCCGTTCGCGATGTTGAGCTGGTGGGTGCGCACCCGCCACAGCGCCGAGCCGCTGCGCACCTCGGCGCTGAAGGGCCGGTGGGTGGCGAGGGTCCGGGCGCTCGTCAGGGCGTACGCCCACCGCCCCACCCGCCGCTTGAGCTCGTGGGGGGTGCGCCCGGCCACGGCGGCGGAGATGCCGATGCTCACGAGGTTGGCGAAGTAGTCGCCGTCCACCCGGCCGAGGTCGACGTCGGCCACCTTGCCCGCGGTGACGACGTCGACCGCGTCCTCGAGGCGCAGCGGCAGGCCGAGGCTGCGCCCGAAGTTGTTCGTCGTGCCGAGCGGCAGGTAGCCGAGCACCGTCCCCGTGTGCGCGAGGTGGTCCACGACCGTCGCGATCGTGCCGTCGCCGCTGCCCACGACGAGCAGCGGCGGGCGCTCGGCGAGGACGCGCGGCAGCAGCGCCGGCAGCTGGGCGGCGGGGTCCGCGACGAGGTGCTCGGCGGTCACCGTCCAGCCGCGGCGCTCGAGCATGCGCCGGACGTCGCCGTGCAGGGCGGCGCCGCGCCGCGAGCGCACGTTGACCAGCAGCACGAGCTCGCGCTCGCGGCGCAGCCGGTCCTGGGTCTCCTGCTTGGTGGGGAGCTGCAGCACGCGCCCCAGCCTGCCGCACCGCGCGCGCCGGCGGCCGCCGCGCGGGCGGACCCGCAGGGGACGCACAGGGGACGCACAGGGGACGCCCAGGGGGCACGGGCGAGCACAGGGGCGCGCAGGGGGCCCGTCGGCTGCTCCTAGGCTCGGGCGGGTGGACCCGACGCGACCCTGCCCCTGCGGCCTCGGCGCCCCGTACGGGGAGTGCTGCGGCCGGCTGCACGCCGGCGGGGAGGCGGCGACCGCCGAGCTCCTCATGCGCTCGCGCTACACCGCCTTCGCGGTCGGCGACGACGCGTACCTGCTGCGCACCTGGCACCCGGCCACCCGCCCCGGGCGACCGGGGACCGACCCCGCGGTGCGCTGGCGGCGCCTCGAGGTGCTGGGCACGACCGGCGGCGGGCCGTTCGACGCCGAGGGCACCGTGCGCTTCCGCGCCCACCTGGTGCGCACCGGCCCGGCCGGCGGCGCCGAGCGCGGCGTCGTCGAGGAGGACAGCCGCTTCGTGCGCGAGGGCGGGCGCTGGCTGTACGTCGGGGAGGTCCCGGACCCGCGGGCGGGCCGCTGAGGGGCACCCTCAGAGCAGGTCGGCCTCGTGGGCGAGGATCGCGACCTGCACCCGGTTGTCGACCTCGAGCTTCGCGAGCAGCCGCGACACGTGCGCCTTGACCGTGGCGACGCTCATGAACAGCTCGGCGGCGATCTCCGCGTTGGCCTTGCCCCGCCCGAGGGCCAGGGCGACCTCGCGCTCGCGCTCGCTGAGCCGCGCGAAGAGCCCCACGGCCCGCTCCCGGCGCGGGTCGGTGCGCCCGCCGGGCGGGTCGAGGGCGACGACGCGGTCGATGACGTGGCGGGTCACCGCGGGCGAGAGCATGGCCTCGCCGTCGGCGACCCGGCGCACCGCCTGGACGATCTCCTGCGGCGGGGTGTCCTTGAGCAGGAAGCCGCTCGCGCCGGCCCGCAGGGCGCGCATCACCTGCTCGTCGGCGCTGAACGTCGTCAGCACGACGACGTGCGGGCCGCCCGGGCCGCGGGCGCGCAGCCGCTCGGTGGCGGTGATGCCGTCGGTGCGCGGCATGCGGATGTCCATGAGCACGACGTCGGGGCGCAGCCGGTCCACCGCGTCGGGCACCTCGGCCCCGTCGGCGACCTCGCCCACGAGCTCGACGCCGTCCGCGCCGCCGAGCATGAGGGCCAGCGCGGAGCGCACCAGGGCGTCGTCGTCGGCGACGAGGACGCGCACCGCACCGGTCACGACGGCACCGCCGTGACGGGCGCGGGCCACGGCAGGTGGGCCGAGAGCCGGAACCGCCCGTCGGCCCCGACCTCGTGCTCCAGGCGCCCCCCGGCGAGCGCGGCGCGCTCGGCGAGCCCGACGAGGCCCGTACCCCCGCCGGGCACCCCGAGCGGCGCGGAGACCGCGGGCGGGTTGCTGACCCGGACCCGCAGCCCCTCGCCCGGCGCGCCCGCGACGACCAGGTCCACGGCCGCGCCGGGGGCGTGCTTGCGGGCGTTGGTCAGGGCCTCCTGCACGATCCGGTACGCGTTGCGCCCCGTCGCGAGCGGCAGCGCCGACGGGTCCGCGACCCGCACGTCGCTGCGGATCCGGGTGCCGGCCCGGCGGCACTCCTCGAGCAGCGCCGGCAGGTCGGCGAGCGTCGGCTGCGGCCGCCCGGCCGCGTCCTCGGGCCCCGCCCGCAGCACGCCGATGACCTCGCGCAGCTCCTGCAGCGCCTGGCGCGCGCTCTCCCGGATCACCCCCGCTGCCCGGGCGACCTCGTCCGGCGGGGCGTCGGGGCGGAACTCCAGCGCGCCGGCGTGCAGGCTCAGCAGGGTGATCCGGTGCGCGAGGACGTCGTGCATCTCGCGGGCGATGCGGGTGCGCTCGGTCTCGCGGGCCTGCTCGACGCGCTGCGCCTGCTCGGCCTCCGCCCGCTGCGCCCGCTCGCGCAGCGACTGGATGAGCTGGCGCCGGGCGCGCACGAACATGCCCCACGCGACGACGGCGGCCACGACCGACGCGGCCACGGTGGCCGCGGCGACGTAGCCGAGGTCGGGGTCGGGCCGCGCCCGGTAGTAGACGAGGACGCTCACCAGGTTGACCGCCACGACGCCCGCGACGACCTGCCAGCGCCGGTGGACGGCGACGGTGAACAGCGCGACCAGCCCGGCGCCGGAGGCCATGTCCGAGTACGCGCCGAAGAGCCCGGTCAGCAGGGCGAGCGCCGCGGGGAAGCGGCGGCGCCACCAGAGCAGGGCGCAGCAGACCAGGCCACCAACGAGGTCGAGCGTCGCGAGCCCGTCGGGCACGCCACCGGGCTGCGCCAGCCGGCTCCCGAACGCGAAGGCGCCGAAGCCCAGGGCGAGGACGAAGGCCGCGACGTCGACGGTCCAGTCCCGCGCCGTGCGCCGCCCGCTCTCCCCCGGTGCCCAGCGCTCGAGGACGGGACGGCCCGCGCCGGCGGGGGTCGGGGCGCTGGGCTGGCTCACGCCCCGAGCCTAGGCGCCCGTACGGCGCCCGCCCAGCCGTCCGCCGGCCGGTCCGCCGCCCTCCCGGGACCGACCGACGGCCAGGCCGGCATGGCCGTCCGGCCGATGCGGCGCGACCCGCAGGACGTCCAGGCTGGGCCCATGATCTCCGCCGAGCACCTCACCAAGCGGTACGGCTCGCAGGCCGCCGTCTCGGACGTCTCCTTCCGCTGCGGACCGGGCACCGTCACCGGCTTCCTCGGTCCCAACGGCGCCGGGAAGTCGACGACCCTGCGGATGCTCTGCGGGCTGACGGAGCCGACGAGCGGGCGCGCGACGGTGGCCGGGACGGCGTACCGCGACCTGCCGAACCCCGGGCGCGTCGTGGGCGTCCTGCTCGACGCGGGCGCGCAGCACCCCGGCCGGTCGGGGCGCGAGGTGCTGACCCTCGCCGCCCGGGTGCTGGGCGTCGAGCGGCGCCGGGTCGGCGAGGTCCTCGACCTCGTCGGGCTCACGGGCCGCGCGCCGGGCAAGCGCACCGGGCAGTACAGCCTCGGGATGCGCCAGCGGCTGGGCATCGCCCAGGCCCTGCTCGGCGAGCCCGAGGTGCTCGTGCTCGACGAGCCCGCGAACGGCCTGGACCCCGAGGGCATCTTCTGGATGCGCGGCCTGCTGCGCGAGTTCGCCGACCGCGGCGGCACCGTCCTGCTCTCCTCGCACCTGCTGCACGAGGTCGAGGCGGTCGCCGACCACCTCGTCGTCATCGGCGGCGGCAGCGTCGTGGCCGACGGCTCCAAGGAGGAGCTCCTCGCCGGCAGCGGCACCCTGGTGCGCGGCCTCGACGGGGAAGCGTTGTCCGGCGCGCTCGCCCGGGCAGGGCTCGACACCACCCCGACCTCCGACGGCGCGCTGCTCGTCGACGGCAGCACCGAGGCCGTCGGCCGCGCTGCTGCGGCGGCCGGCGTCGTGCTCCTCGAGCTGCGCCAGGCCGAGGGCGCCGGCCTCGAGCAGCTGTTCCTCACCCTGACCCACGCCGGCGCCGCCGACGTGCACCACGCCGCCCCCGTCGAGGAGGTCGCCCGATGAGCACCACCACCACGGCCCCCGGGGGCCCGACCGGGGCCGCCGCGGCCGCCCGCCGGCACACCGGGCCCTCCCTGGCCACGCTCGCCGGCGTGGAGCTGCGCAAGACCGTCGACACCCGCGCCGGCCGGTGGCTCCTCGTCGTCACCGGGCTGCTCGTCGTCGCAGCGGTCGCCGTGATGCTGTTCGCCGCGGAACCGCAGGAGCTCACCTTCGAGGACTTCGCGTCGATCGCGCAGCTGCCGCTGGCCCTGCTGCTGCCGGTCATCGGCATCCTCGGCGTGACCAGCGAGTGGTCGCAGCGCACCGCCCTGACGACCTTCGCCCTGGTGCCGCGGCGCCTGCGCGTCGTCGGCGCGAAGGTGCTCGCCGCCGTCGCGCTGGCGGTGCTGGCGTGGGCGTTCTCGCTGCTCGCAGCCGCGGTCGGCAACGCCCTCGCACCCGCCGTCGACGGGGACGGCAGCTGGGACGTGGGCAGCGGCCTGCTGTGGCGGGTCCTGCTGCTGCAGGTGGTCAACGTCCTCGTCGGTGTGGGCTTCGGCCTCCTGCTGCAGAACTCGGCCGTCGCGATCGTGTCGTTCTTCCTCATCCCGACGCTGGTGACGGTCGTCGCGAGCCTCGTCGGGCCCTTCGAGGACATCGCCCCCTGGGTCGACTTCAACCAGGCCAGCACGCCGATCGCCGCGACCGGGGAGCCCAGCGGGGAGCAGTGGGCGCAGTTCGGCACGGCCAGCCTGCTCTGGGCCGGCGCCACCCTCGTCCTCGGGGCGCTGCGCGTGCAGCGGCGCGAGGTCAGCTGACCGCCCCGCCGGCACCGGCCCCCCTCCTCCCACCGCACCGCACCGCACCCGCCGCCCGCCCCGCCGCCGCTACCGTGGCGGCGGAGGTGGGCGGCATGGCGCTGCAGGAGGAGTTCGACGCGGCCGTGGCCGCGGTCGGCGGGCTCGCCCGCGACCCCGGGAACGACGTCAAGCTGCGGCTCTACGCGCTCTACAAGCAGGCCACGGCGGGCGACCCGACCGGCCGGCGCCCCGGCCTGCTCGACCCGGTCGGGCGGGCCAAGCACGACGCGTGGGCCGGGGCCGCCGGCACCTCGCGCGAGGACGCGCAGCGGGCGTACGTCGACCTCGTCGCGGACCTCACCGGCGGCTGAGCGGGAGTGGGCGAGCACCTGCGAACGTACCGGCCGGAGGACCTGCCGGGGCTGTACGACGTGTGCCTGCGCACCGGCGACGGCGGCCGCGACGCCACCGCGCTGAGCGCCTCGCCCACCCTCCTCGGCGACGTCTACGCGGCCCCGTACGCGGTGCTGGAGCCGGAGCACGTCCACGTGCTCGACGACGGCGCGGGCGGCGTGGCGGGCTACGTGCTCGGCACGGCGGACACCGCGCGGTTCGTCCGCCGCTACCGCGCCGAGTGGCTCCCCGCGGCGCGCGCCCGTCACCGGGCGGCGCCGCCGGACCCGCGCACCTTCGACGAGCTGCTGCTCGCCGCCCTCGAGCGGCCGGAGCGGCTGCTGCACCCGGAGCTCGCGGCCTGGCCCGCGCACCTGCACATCGACCTGCTGCCCGCGGCCCAGGGGCGCGGCTGGGGCCGCCGGCTCATGGAGCGCTTCCTCGCGGGGCTGCACGCGGCCGGGGTCCCCGCGGTGCACCTGGCCATGGCGTCGGCGAACACCGCCGCCCGCGCCTTCTACGACCGGCTCGGCTTCGTCGAGCTGACCGTCGACGGTCCGGCCGCCACCACCTGGCTCGGGCGTCCGACCGGCTGAGTGGAAGCGGTCCCACCGCGCGGGCGGTACCCCGCACGGGCCCGCGGTGGTACACCGGTCCGGTGGAGCACCGCGGGGTCACGCTGGAGCACGTCGCGCGCGCGGCGGGGGTGTCGCGCGCGACCGCCTCGCGCGCGGTGACCGGGCAGGGCCCGGTGTCGGCGTCGGCCCGCGACCGGGTGCTCGCCGCGGCGCGGGCGCTCGGCTACGTCCCGGACCCGCTGGCCCGCGCGCTCGTCGCCGGCACGGGCACGCGCCTCGTCGTCGCGGTCGGCGGGACCTCGGCGGCGGTCCTGCACGACCCGTACGTCGCCCGCGTCCTCGCCGCGGCCGCCGCCGTCGGGGAGCCGGCCGGCCTCGGCGCGTCGCTGGTGCACCTGCCGCTGGCGGGCAGCCGCGTCCTCGACGGGCTGGCCCGCGACCGGGGCGTCGCGGGCCTCGTGCTCGTCAACACGACGCACGCGGTGCTCGGCGCCCTGCCGCCCCGCCTGGCCGGCCGGGTCGCCTCGATCGGGACCGGCAGCGCCGGGGTGGCGGGGGTCGACGTCGACACCGGCAGCGGCACCGCGGCGGTCGTCGAGCACCTGCTCGCCTCCGGCCGCCGCCAGGTCGCGATGGTCACCGGCCCCGCCTGGCTGCCCTGCACGCGGCGGGCCCAGCAGGGGTACGAGCGCGCCGTCCGGGCCGCGGGCCTCGCGCCGCGCCTCGTCCCGGGCGACTTCACGGTCGCCGCCGGCGAGGAGGCCGTACGGGCCGTGCTCGCCCGCTGGCCCGGGACGGACGCGGTGCACGCGGTGAGCGACGCGCCCGCGCTCGGGGCCCTGCGCGCCCTGCGGGCCGCGGGCCGGCGGGTGCCGGACGACGTGGCCGTGAGCGGCTTCGACGACTCGGCGGCGGCCGGGCTCGTCGAGCCCGGCCTCACCACCGCGACGCACCCCGTCGAGGAGGTCGCGGCCGCGGCGGCGCGTACGGCCCTCGGCCTCGCCCCCGCTCCCGGCGCGCTGTTCCCCTCGGTGCCGGTGCTGCGCGGCAGCACGGGCGCGCGGCTCGCCGGCTGACCCCGCCCCCTCCCGCCGTGATCATGCGCTGATGGTGCTGCGGGCGGCGGGCCCGGCGTCGTCCGCGCCCCCGGGTCCCGCCGGGCGCCCGCGCCGCGGCACCTCGCACAGGTACATCGCGGCCAGGACGAGCAGCCCGCCGACCAGCGTCCGCCACCCGAGCACCTCGCCCGCGAACGCCACGGCGAAGCCCGCGGCCCACACCGGCTCCAGCGTCATGACGACCGCGGCGCGGGTCGGCGGCAGGTGCGCTTGCGCCCAGGTCTGCACCACCAGGGCGAAGGCGCCGGCCACGAGGGCGACGTAGAGCAGCGCCACCCAGTCGCCCGTGCGGTCCGGCACCGCGATGCCGCCGGGCACCGCGGCCACGGTGCACACGGCGCTGACGACCGCCATCTGCACGACCGCGAGGCCCCACGCGTCGCGCGCGGTCGCCCAGGCGCCGAGCCCGACGATGTGCACGGCGTAGAGCAGCGCGCCGAGCAGGGTCAGGAGCTCGCCCGGGCCCACCGCGAACCCCTGCAGCGAGAGCACCGCCAGCCCGAGCGTCGCCAGCGCGACGGCCAGCCGGACCCGCGGCGCGACCCGCTGGCGCAGCAGCAGGGCGGACAGGACGGGGGTCAGGACGACGTACATCCCGGTCACGAAGCCGGACACCGACGCCGACGTGTGCTGCAGGCCGACGGTCTGCACCAGCTGGGCGGCGCCGTACGCGAGCCCCAGCCAGACCGCGCGCCGGCGCACCTCCGGCGCCATCCGCGCCACCGCGCGCGGAGCCAGCAGGTGCAGCACCACCGCGGCGACCGCGAACCGCACCGCCAGGAAGTCCGGCACCGGCACCCGCTCGTTGACGTCCTTGAGCAGCGGGAAGGTGGAGCCCCAGCTCGCGGTGACGAGCACGAGGCCGAGGGCGGCGGCGAGGGCCGGCGAGGCGCGGCGGGCGGGCACGGTGGTCACGAGGTACGAGGAGACCCGGCCGGGCTGGGACGATGCAAGGCGTGAGCGCGACGCCCGTGAGCAACCGCCGCCCCGACGCGACGGACGAGAGGATCCTCCGCCTGCTCGTGAGGAACGCCCGCGCCTCGTACCGCGACCTCGGCGCCGCCGTCGGGCTCTCCGCCAACGCCGTCGCCCAGCGCATGCGCCGCCTCGAGGCCGAGGGGGTGCTGCGCGGCTACACGGCCGTGCTCGAGCCCTCCCGCCAGGCGGCGCTGTCCGCCCTCGTCCACCTGCGCGTCGCCGCCGACGCCGACGCGGACGCCTGCGAGGCCGCGCTCGCCGCCGTCCCCGCCGTCGTCGAGGTCCTCGACCTCGCCGGCTCCGTCGACTACGAGGTGCGCCTGGAGTGCGCGACCCAGCAGGAGCTGTACGCCGCCGTCCAGGCCGTCCGCCTCGCCCCCGGCGTCACCGGCCTCGAGACCCGCACCGTCCTGCGCCACGTCCTCGACCGCCGCGACCGCCACGCCTGACCCCGCCGCGATCATGCGCTCGTGGTGGGGGTCGAGGGGCCGGCCGCCTCCTCGTACGCCTGGCGGAGCAGCCCAGCCGCGCGGGACGTGCCGCCCCCGGCCGCGCCACGACCACCAGCGCATGATCGCGGCGGGAGGTCGTGCCCCACCCCTCGCTCCGCCGCCACCACCAGCGCATGATCACGGCGGGGCTTCCCGGCGGCGATCACGCGCCCGTGGCGGCCGGGGGTCAGCGGCGGACGAGGCGGCGCCAGAAGCCGCGGGGCTCGTCGTCGGCGTCGTCGGCGGGCGGGCCCGGGGGGCGGGAGTCCTCGGTGAGCACGTCGCCGGTCTCGGTGTCGAAGGGGACGACGCCGACGGCGCGGCAGACGGCGAGGACGACGGGGACCGCGCCGTCGCCGCCGTTGACGTAGAGCGTGAGGTCGCGGACCTCGACGCCCTTGCCGAGGGCGACGTCGACGTCGTGGTCGGGGCCGCGCAGCGCGAGCCAGCCGCCGCTGCCCGGCTCGGCGTGCGGCGCGGCCTCGCGCACCCGGGCGGCGACCGCCCCGGGGTCGCCGACGACCGGGGGGAGCCAGCCCTCGGGCAGGTCCTCGAGCCGGCGCACGCCGTGCGGCGGGCGGAGCGCGTACACGTCCCAGGTCATGCCCGCAGTGTCGTCCCCCGGAGGGCCCGTGGCCATCCGCCTCCTTGACAGGTTCTCCTGTCAAGAGCACCGTGGTGCCCGTGCCCGACGTCGCCGTGCTCGAGGACCCCGCCGCCGCGCTCGCCGCGCTCGACCCGCGGCGCTCGCGGCTGCTCGCCGCGCTGGCCGCCGAGCCCGCGTCGGCGGCCGCCGTCGCCGCGCGCGTCGGCCTGCCGCGCCAGCAGGTGGGCCACCACCTGCGCGCGCTGGAGGAGCAGGGGCTCGTCGTGGAGGTGGGCCGGCGCCGGCACGGCGGGATCGTCGAGCGGGTGCTCGCGGCGAGCGCGGCGTCGTACGTCGTGTCGCCCGGCGTCCTCGGCGGTGCCGCGGCCGACCCGGCGCGGGTGCCCGACCGGCTCTCGGCGGCGTACCTCGTGGCGCTGGCCGGGCGCGCGGTGCGCGAGGTGGGCGGGCTGCTGCGCGGGGCGCAGCGGGCCGGGCAGCGGCTGCCGACCCTGAGCCTCGACGTGGACGTCCGCTTCGCCTCGGCCGCCGACCGCTCGGCGTTCGCGGCGGAGCTCGCCGGGGCCGTGCGCGACCTGGCCGCCCGCTACCACGACGAGGGCGCGGCGGGCGGGCGGACGTACCGCGTCGTCGTGCTCGCCCACCCGCGCCCGCAGGAGCAGCAGGACCCGCAGGACCCGCAGGACCCGCAGGACCACCACCACGACGAGGGGACCGCCCATGACTGACGCCCGTCACGACGAGGACCGCGACCACCGGGACCGCACCGGCGGGGGCCGCACCATCGACCTGTCCGTCGAGGTGCCCGGCACGCCCGAGGAGGTGTGGGAGGCCGTGGCGACCGGGCCGGGCATCTCGTCCTGGTTCGTGCCGCACGAGGTCGACGAGCGCGCCGGGGGCGGGGTGCGCATGGACTTCGGCGAGGGGTTCGGGGAGGAGACCGGGACCGTGACGGCGTGGGACCCGCCGCGACGGGTCGTCTTCGAGGGGACGGGCGAGCGGGCGCTCGCGTACGAGTGGCTCGTCGAGGCCCGCGACGGCGGGACGTGCGTCGTGCGCCTGGTCAACACCGGCTTCGGCCCGGGCGAGGACTGGGACGCGGACTACCACGGCATGAGCGAGGGCTGGCGGATCTTCCTGGCCAACCTGCGCCTGCACCTCACCCACCACCGGGGGCAGCGGGCGCGAGCGGTCATCCCGACGGTCATGCTGCCCGGGCCGCTGGACGACGCCTTCTCCCGGCTGTGCGCCGCGCTCGGGGTGCGGGACGACCTCGGCGCCGGCGACCGCCTCGAGGTGGCCGCTCCCGGCGCCCCCGCGCTGGCCGGGACCGTCCAGGAGCGGGTCGCCACCGGCGCGTCGGCGACGTACTTCCTCGTCCTCGACGCACCCGCACCCGGCACGGCCTTCGTCGGCGTCGAGGGCATGGGCGACCAGGTCGGCGCCAGCCTCTACCTCTACCTGTACGGACCCGATGCCGACGCGGCGGCGCAGGAGGCGGCCGGGTGGCGCGCGTTCCTCGAGCAGCGGGTGGCGGCCCCGGCCTGACCCGTCGGGCCCCGTCAGGCGGGGGCGGGCCGGCGCGGGCGCAGCGGCGCCCGCGCCGGCCCCACCTCGAAGCGCGGCAGGGCGATCTGCACGAGCGGGCCGATGGCGAGGGCGTACAGCACGGTGGCCGCGCCGAACGTGCCGCCGAGCACCCACCCGAGCGCCACGACGGCGACCTCGATGGAGGTCCGGACGAGCCGCACCGAGCCGCCGGTGCGCCGCACGAGCCCGGTCATGAGCCCGTCGCGGGGGCCGGGGCCGAGGCGCACGCCGATGTACGCCGCCGTGGCGACGGCGTTGAGCAGCGTCCCCGCGACGGCGAGCACGACCCGCAGGGCGAGCCCGTCGACCTCGGGCAGCACCCGCAGCACCGCGTCGACGGCGAGGCCGATGACGAGCACGTTGCTCACCGTCCCGAGGCCCGGCCGCTCGCGCAGCGGGACCCACAGCAGCAGGACGAGCGCCCCGACGGCGATCGTCACCGTCCCGAGGGACCAGCCGAGGATCCCGGCGAGGCCCTGGTGCAGCACGTCCCAGGGCATGACGCCGAGCTCGGCGCGCACGAGCAGCGCCATGGAGGCGCCGTACAGCACGAGGCCGGCGTAGAGCTGGACGAGGCGGCGGGGCAGGCGTTGCGGCACCCGCCCATCGTGGCCCAGCATTGGCGGGTCGGCAGCAGGCCAATCGGCGGGAGTGGCATGGACGCGGTGGGCGCAGCCCGGCTGGCGGGCCTCGTCGGCGACCTCGGCGCGGAGCGCGGCCCGCGCTACGCCGCGCTCGCCGCGCGCCTGCGCCTGCTCGTGGCCGACGGCCGGCTGCCCGTCGGGGCGCGGCTCCCCGCCGAGCGCGAGCTCGCCCCCGCGCTCGGGCTCAGCCGCGACACCGTGACCTCGGCCTACCGCCGCCTGCGCGACGACGGCTGGGCGCTCGCCCGCCAGGGCGCCGGCACCTGGACGGCGCTGCCCGCCGGCCCGGTGCGGGCGGGCTGGGTCCCGGGCCCGGTCGGCGAGGGCGTCCTCGACCTCGCGCACGCCGCGCCGGCCGCGCCGCCGCAGGTGCCGGCCGCGTACGCCGCCGCCCTCGACGAGCTTCCCCGGCTGCTGCCCGGGCACGGCTACCACCCCGGCGGGCTGCCGGGGCTGCGGGCCCGCATCGCCGAGCGGTACGCCCGCCGCGGCCTGCCGACGACCCCGGAGCAGGTCCTCGTCACCTCGGGCGCGCTGCACGGCCTGAGCGCCTGCCTCGACGTGCTGCTGCGCCGCGGGCAGCGGGTGGTCGTCGAGGACCCGGGCTACCCCAACGCCCTCGACGCGCTCGCCGCCGGCGGCGCCCGGCCCGCCCGCGTCCCCGTCGCGCTCGGCGACGGGGACGGCGCGGTCGCCGCGCTGTCGGCGGCGGCCCGCGCGACGGGCGCCCCGCTCGCGTACCTCGTGCCCGACGCCCAGAACCCGACCGGCCTCACCCTCGACGCCGCCCAGCGGCGCCGGCTCGCCGCCGGGCTCCAGGGGGCCGGGACGCTGGCCCTCGTCGACGAGACCTTCGCCGAGCTCGCGCTCGACGGCGAGCCCCCGCCCCCGCTGGCCGCCGCGCTCGCGCCGGGCCGCTCGGTGTCCGTCGGCACGCTGAGCAAGGCGGTGTGGGGCGGGCTGCGGGTCGGCTGGCTGCGCGCCGACCCCCCGCTCGTGCACCGGCTCGCCGCGGCCCTCGCCCGGCGCGAGCTCAGCGGCCCCGTCGTGGAGCAGCTCGCGGCCTGCCACCTGCTCGACGGGCTGGACGCGGTGCTCGCCGAGCGCCGCCCGGCCCTGCGCGCCTCACGCGCCGCGCTCGTCGCCGCCCTCGGCGAGCACCTGCCCTCCTGGGAGGTCCCGGTGCCCTCCGGGGGCCTGTTCCTCTGGTGCCGGCTGCCCGCCCCGACGTCGAGCGCGCTCGTGGCCGCCGCCGCGCGGCGCGGGCTGCACCTCGCCGCCGGGCCCCGCTTCGGCGCCGGGCACGCGTTCGAGGACCGGCTCCGCCTGCCGTACACCCACCCGGCGCCCGTGCTGCGCCGGGCCGTCGCCGACCTCGCCGCGGCGGCGGCCGACGTGGCGCCGCAGGACGGTCCGGCGCCGGCGGCGTACGTGGTCTGACGCGCCTGCGGACCGGCGCGGGAACCGCTCCGCCCGCCGCTGCGTCGCAGGCCCATGGGGACCCGACGCACGCGCGCGCTGACGACGAGCCTGCTGGTCACCGCGGCCCTGGCCGCGGGCTGCGGGAGCACCACGACGACGTCCGGGGCCTCCCCGGGCGCTGGCGAGGAGCCTGCACCGGGCCCCGTCCTGCGCGTCGACGCCACGGGCGGGTTCACGAGCCCGCAGGAGCTGGCCGCACGGCTGCCCCTCCTCGTCGTGGAGGCCGACGGCACGGCGCACACCTCCGCTGCGGTCCCCGCCGTCTACCCGGGCCCCGCGCTGCGGCCGGTGGCCACGGGGACGCTCCCGGCGGAGCAGGTCGACCGGCTGGTGCAGGCGCTCCTCGACGCCGGGGTCGGCGGGGACCCGGACCTCGGCGAGCCGCCGGTGGCCGACGCGACGACGACGCGGGTCACCCTCCGGCACGAGGGCCGGGAGCACGTCCTCGAGGCGTACGCCCTCGCCGAGGCCGTCGCCCCCGACCCCGCGCTCACCGCGGAGCAGCAGGACGCCCGGGCGCGCCTCGCGGCGGCCGTGGAGGAGGCCGCCGCGGCCGTGCAGGGCGCCGCGACCTCGCCGTACGAGCCCGCGGCGGTCGCCGCCCTCGTCGCCCCCGTGCCGCCCGGCCCGGCCGACCCCGCGGTCGGTGCGCGGACCCCCGTGCCGTGGCCCGGCCCCGCCCTGCCGGGCGAGCCCCTCGGCGAGGGGGTCGAGGGCGGCTGCGTCGTCGCCCGGGGGGCGCAGGCCGACGCGGTGCTCGACGCGGCCGCGGACGCCGACGCGCTAACCCCCTGGACCTCCGGCGGCGCGGAGTGGTCCGTCGTCCTGCGCCCGCTCCTGCCCGGTGAGGAGGGGTGCGCGGACCTGACCGGCCGGGCGCGGTGACGCGCCGCACCCGTCGCGGGCTGCGACCATGGGTGGCGTGACACCGATCCACCTGCCGCCGCCCGCCGGCCCCCGCAGCACCCCGCGCACGGTCGAGCGGAGCGCGTCCTGAGCGGCACCGCCGCCCCCGCCGTCGACCTCGCCGCCGCCGACGCGCGGCGCGGGGCACGGGCCGGGGCGACGTCCGGGGGGAGGCACCGGGGGGACATCGAGGGCCTGCGCGCGGTGGCGGTCGGCCTCGTCGTCGCCTTCCACGCGGGGGTCGGCGCCCTGGCCGGGGGGTACGTCGGCGTCGACGTCTTCTTCGTGCTGTCCGGCTTCCTCATCACCGGCCTGCTGCTGCACGAGCTGCGGACCACCGGCACCGTCTCGCTGCGCCGCTTCTGGGCGCGCCGCGCCCGCCGGCTGCTGCCGATGTCCACGCTCGTCCTCGTGGTCACGGCCGTGGTGTCGTACCTCGTCCTGCCGCCGCTGGACCACGGCGGACTGGCGGGCGACGTGCGGGCGGCGGCGCTCTACGTCGCCAACTGGCAGTTCGCGGCCGAGTCGACCGAGTACATGGCCGACACCGACAAGAGCCCGGTGCTGCACTACTGGTCGCTCGCGGTGGAGGAGCAGTTCTACGTCGCCTGGCCGCTGCTGCTCCTCCTCGTGGCGGGCGCCGGCCTGGCGCGGCGCAGCCCGCGGGTCGCGGTCACCCGCGTCGCCCTGCTGCTCGCCGTGGTCGGCGGCCTGTCCTTCGCCGTGTCCGCGCTGACCACCCGCACCGCCGGGCCCGTCGCCTACTACGGCCTGCACACCCGGGCCTGGGAGCTCGCCGTCGGCGCCGCGCTGGCGCTCGCCGCGCCGCTCGTGGCGCGGGTGCCGCGCCCCGCCGCCCTCGCCGCCGGCTGGGCCGGCCTGCTCGCCGTCGTCGTCGCCGCCCTGGCGTACGACAGCACCACCGTCTTCCCCGGGGCCGCCGCGGCCGTGCCGGTGCTCGGCACCGCGCTCGTCGTCCTCGCCGGCGGCACCGCCGCCGTCGGGACCTCCGCCGGCGTACCCCGCCTGCTCGACAACCGGGCCCTGCGCTACGTCGGGCGGATCTCCTACGGCTGGTACCTCTGGCACTGGCCGTGCCTCGTCCTCGCCGGGGCGCTCAGCGGCGGCACGGCGGGCGGCGACGCCCTCGTCGGCGGCGCCGGCGGAGCGGCCCGGGGCAGCACCCTCGCCACGCTGGCGGCGGTCGTCGTCTCGTTCGGCCTGGCCGCCCTGACCCACCGGCTCGTCGAGGAGCCGGTGCGGCACGCGCGGGGCCTGGCCCTGCGCGACGGGCGCTCGCTGGCCCTCGGCGCCGGCCTGACCGCCGTCGCCGTCGTCGCCTCGCTCGGCGCGGGCGTCGTCGGCACCGGCGGCACCGCGCCCCGGGGCACCGAGAGCGGCCCGCCGCTCGCCTCGGCCGCGGTCCTGCCGCTGGAGCCGGGCGGCGCCGTCCCGGGCGGTACGCCCGCCGTCGGCTCGGCCGTCCTCACCGGACCCGACGCGACGAGCACCACCCTGAGCCCGGAGGAGGCCCGCGCCGACCGGCCGGAGGGCACCGACGGCTGCCACGTGGACTACCCGACGACCACCGCCGGCACCGAGTGCCGCTTCGGCGCGGAGGACGGCTCGCGGGTCGTCGCGCTGTGGGGCGACTCGCACGCCGAGCAGTGGTTCCCCGCCTTCGAGCAGCTCGCGCGGGAGCGCGGCTGGACCCTGTGGTTCTGGGGCAAGGCCGGCTGCGCGCCGCACGGGGTCCACCAGCTCCAGCGCGGGCGGGTGCCCTACACCCAGTGCGAGGAGTGGCGGGCGCACGTGCTGGAGCGCATGGCGGGGCTGCCCCGCCTCGACCTCGTCGCCGTCGGCCGGGTCGGCGGGCACTTCCCCAACGCGGTCGACGCCTCGTACGAGGACATCGCCCCCGAGGAGCGCCACGCGGCCTGGGTCGAGGGGTCCGAGGAGATGTTCGACGCGCTCGACGACGTCGCCTCGCGGGTGGTCGTGCTGCGCGACACGCCGAAGCCCACGGTCGACGTGCCCGCCTGCCTCTCGGAGGACCCGGGCGACCTGCGCGGCTGCGACTTCCCCCGCGACGGCCAGGTCGTGTCCGACGAGGAGATCGCCGCGGCCGAGCAGGAGGCCGCGCGCGCCCACCCCTCGGTCGGCTCCGTGCGCCTGACGCTCGACGTCTGCCCCACCGACCCGTGCCCCGCGGTCACCCGCGACGGCGTCGTCATGTACCGCGACGACGACCACCTCACCGCGTCCTTCAGCGCCCGGCTCTCGGGCGCCCTGGGCCGGGAGCTGACGCGGGAGGCGCAGGCCGGCTGAGCCGGGTCGGCCCGCCCCGGCCGGGGCGGGCCTCAGGCGGTGCGCTCGGCCAGCGCCCGGACGGTGCCCCAGTTCCGGGCGGTGGCGACGAGGGGCACGCCCCGCAGGAGCCCGGCGCTCATCCGGCTGCGGCCCGAGCCGCCGGCGTACGCCGCGTAGACCTCCCGCCCGGCGACGGCGAACCGGTCGGGCAGCCACGCGGCGGGGTCGAGCCCCGCGGCGACCTCCGGGGCGAGCGGCGCGCCGAGGAAGACCACGTGCAGCCAGGACGGCTGCGCGAGGGCGTCGGGGAACGGGTTCGCCGCGACGACGGCGGCCAGCTCCTCGCCGGTGCGCGCGAGGACGTCGGTGCGGACCCCCGCCACGTCCGCCAGCGCCGCCTCGACGCGGACGGCCAGGGCGTCCGGGGCGAGGTCGGTGCCGCAGACGGCGTTGCCGCTCTGCAGGTACGTCGCGACCTGCGTCCCGCCGGCCGCCTCGACCGCGCGCCGCAGGTCGGCCGAGGGCAGCCGGCTGCGGCCGCCGACGTTGACGGCGCGCACGAGCAGGGCGCAGCGCACGGCCCGGATCCTGCCACCGCCGGGCGCGCACGGCGAGGGGCCGCCCGGTCGCCCGGACGGCCCCTCGTCGTCGGCCCCGCGCGCTCAGGCGCAGGGGTTGGTGTCGCGCAGGGCGAGGCTCTCGGCCTGGTCGTTGAAGCCGTACCAGCCGAGGTTCGCCACCATGGCGCCCGGGCGCAGGCAGACCTTCTTGCCGCGCTGGCCGTCGTCGGCGTAGAGGACGAGCCACTTGCCCGTCATGTTCTTCACCGAGCTGATCTCGTTGTCGCCGTCCCACCAGTGGATCTCGACCTCGTCGGCGTCGGAGCTGCCCTGGGCGTAGTCGATGTACTTGCTGCCGGTGTAGCTGTAGTCCTCCCACAGCGTCACGTCGCCGGGTCCCTCCGCGGCCGCCCCCGTGGCGGTCGCGGCGAGGACGAGGCCGGCGAGGACGGTGACGGCGGGGACGCGCTTCGTCATGCTCATGCTGGTGGTCTCTCCGTAGGGTGTCGTGGGGTGCGGTCAGCTGGCGGGCTTGGCGGCGTTGAGCCGGTTCACGAGGTCGACGACCGGCGAGGCGGTGTCGACGGCGTACGCGACGATCTCCTTGAGCCGCACCTTGCCGGCGTGGCTGTGGACGACGCGCACCGAGGCGACGTCGGCCATCCACGGCCCGTCGACGTGCTCCTCCCAGTAGTCGGTGCGGTCGTACCGCCCGATCCACGTGCCGTCGACGCCGTAGGTGCGCACGCCGCCGGCACCGATGACGCGGTCGTTCGCGTCGAGGAAGACCAGCTGCACGGCGCCGGTGAAGCCCGTGAGCGCCACGCCGTTCCAGGTGCGGGTGAGGGCCGTGACGCGCCGCTCGGCGATGTGGAACGTCGCCTGGGTGCGCATGCGGCGCGCGCCCGAGCGGGTGACGCCGTCCTCGACGTCGCTCCAGAGCTGGTGCGACGGGACCTCGGCGGTGGCCGCGAGGGCCTGCGCCGGGGCGGCCCCCGCCGCCGAGGCGGGGCCGGCCAGCAGCAGCGGGGTGACCGCCAGCGCCGTGGCCGTGGCGAGCGCGACGCGCCGCCGGGTGGTCGTCGCCGGGTGGGCGGACGTGGTCATGCAGAGGCTCCTTCGCTCAGGGCTGCGCCCTACGGGATCTGTGGGTGGGCGCCCGCTGCGGGCGCCACCGGGTCAGAGCCGCAGGGGAAGCTGCTGATACGCCCCGTGCACGGAAGTTCGCCGCGGGTCGCTCAGACGCTGCGGCGGTACTGGCCGCCCACCTCGAAGAACGCCTCGGTGATCTGCCCCAGCGAGCAGCAGCGCACGGCCTCCATGAGCGCGTCGAAGACGTTGCCGCCGGACGTCGCGACCTCGCGCAGCCTCGCGAGCGCCGCCGGCGCCTCGTGGCGGTGCCGCTCGTGGAACTCCGCGAGCCGGCGCAGCTGCGAGCGCTTCTCCTCCTCGGTGGCGCGGGCCAGCTCGACCGGGGCCGGCTCCTCGCGGTCCCCCTCCGGCGCCAGGAAGGTGTTGACGCCGATGATCGGGAGGCTGCCGTCGTGCTTGCGGTGCTCGTAGAGCATCGACTCGTCCTGGATGCGCCCTCGCTGGTAACCGGTTTCCATGGCGCCGAGGACCCCGCCGCGCTCGGCGATCCGGTCGAACTCCTCGAGCACCGCCTGCTCGACGAGCTCGGTGAGCTCCTCCACGACGAAGCTGCCCTGCAGCGGGTTCTCGTTGTCGGCGATCCCCCACTCGCGGTCGATGACCATCTGGATCGCGAGGGCGCGGCGCACCGACTCCGCCGTCGGCGTGGTGACCGCCTCGTCGTACGCGTTGGTGTGCAGGCTGTTGGCGCTGTCGTAGACCGCGCACAGCGCCTGCAGCGTCGTGCGGATGTCGTTGAACGACATCTCCTGCGCGTGCAGCGACCGCCCCGACGTCTGCACGTGGTACTTCAGCTTCTGCGAGCGCTCGTCGGCGCCGTAGCGGTCCCGCATCGCCACCGCCCAGATGCGCCGGGCGACCCGGCCGAGCACGGTGTACTCCGCGTCCATCCCGTTGCTGAAGAAGAACGAGAGGTTCGGCGCGAAGTCGTCGACCGCCATGCCGCGGGCGAGGTACGCCTCGACGTACGTGAAGCCGTTCGCCAGGGTGAAGGCGAGCTGGCTGATCGGGTTCGCCCCGGCCTCGGCGATGTGGTAGCCGCTGATGCTCACCGAGTAGAAGTTGCGGACCCCGTGCTCGACGAACCACTCCTGCACGTCGGCCATGCACCGCAGGGCGAACTCGGTGGAGAAGATGCAGGTGTTCTGCCCCTGGTCCTCCTTGAGGATGTCGGCCTGCACCGTCCCCCGGACCGTGGACAACGCTCTCCTGCGCACCTCCTCCGCCTCGTCCGCGCTCGGCTCGCGGCCGTGCTCCTCGCGGAAGCGGTCGAGCTGCTGGTCGACGGCGGTGCACAGGAACATCGCCAGCACGGCGGGCGCGGGCCCGTTGATCGTCATCGACACCGACGTCGTCGGCGAGCAGAGGTCGAACCCGGAGTAGAGCACGGCCACGTCGTCGAGCGTGGCGACCGAGACGCCGGAGGTGCCGACCTTGCCGTACACGTCGGGCCGGTCGGACGGGTCGCGCCCGTAGAGGGTCACCGAGTCGAACGCGGTGGACAGCCGGGTCGCGGGCTGCCCCTCGCTGAGCAGGTGGAACCGCCGGTTCGTGCGCGCCGGGTCGCCCTCGCCGGCGAACATGCGCGCCGGCGCCTCGCCGCTGCGCCGCAGCGGGAACACGCCCGCCGTGTAGGGGAAGGACCCGGGCAGGCCCTCCCCGCGCAGGAACGCCACGAGCTCGCCGTGGTCCCGCGTGCGGGGCAGGGCCACCCGCGGCAGCCGCGACCCCGACAGCGTCTCCACGCGCAGCGGCGCGCGCACCTCCCGCCCCCGCACGCGGTACACCAGCTCGTCCGCGGAGTACGCCTCCACCACCTGCGGCCAGCGCTCGAGCCCGCTGCGCACGTCGCCGTCGAGCTCGGCCTCCGCCGCGTCGCGCAGCGCGGCCACCGCGCGGGCCGTCTCCTCCTCGCCCGCCGCGAGCAGGGCGTCGTACGTCGCCGCGTGCTGCTGCCGGCGCCGTGCCGCGTCGGCCTGCTGGCGGGTCCGCTGGTGGTGGGCGCGCACCGTGTCGGCCACCTCGGCGAGGTAGCGCACCCGCGAGGGCGGCAGCACGCTGGTCAGCCCGGTGGACACCCGCGTGGCGACCCGCGGCAGCGCCCCGGTCGGCGCGGTGAGGCCCTTGCCCCGCAGCAGGTCCACGACGTGGTGGTAGAGGGCCGTGACCCCGTCGTCGTCGAACCGGGCCGCGCTCGTGCCGAAGACCGGCATCTCCTCCCAGGGCGTCCCGAAGGCCTCCCGGTTGCGGACCACCTGGCGGGCCACGTCGCGGCGGGCGTCCTCGGCGCCGCGGCGCTCGAACTTGTTGACCGCGACCACGTCGGCGAGGTCGAGCATGTCGATCTTCTCGAGCTGGCTGGCGGCGCCGTAGTCCGGCGTCATGACGTAGAGCGCGACGTCGGAGAACGGGACGACCGCGGCGTCGCCCTGACCGATGCCCGGCGTCTCCAGGACGACGAGGTCGACGCCGGCCGCGGCGCAGGCGGCGATGCAGTCCCCGAGGTGCTCGGGCACCTGGGCCCCGGGGCTGCGGGTGGCGAGGGAGCGGAAGAACACGGTCCCGGCGGCGATGCTGCCCATCCGGATGCGGTCGCCGAGCAGGGCGCCCCCGCCGCGACGGCGCGAGGGGTCCACGGCGAGCACCGCGACGCGCACCTCGTCCTCGGTGTCGCGGCGCAGCCGGCGGACCAGCTCGTCGGTCAGGGAGGACTTCCCCGAGCCGCCCGTGCCGGTGATGCCGAGCACGGGGACGGGCGGGGCGGAGCGCACGCGCTCGGCCAGGGCCGGGTCGGCCCCCGCCTCGAGCACGGTGACGGCGCGCGCGAGCGCGGCCTCGTCCCCGGCCAGCAGCGCGTCGACGTCGGGCCCGTCGGCGGCGAGGTCGACGTCGCACTCGCGCACGAGGGTGTTGACCATGCCGGGCAGACCGAGCCGCTGGCCGTCCTGCGGGCTGAAGATGCGCACCCCGCGCCCGGCGAGCAGGGCGATCTCCTCCGGCACGATGACGCCGCCGCCGCCGCCGTACACCCTGACGTGCCCGGCCCCGCGCTCGCGCAGCCGCTCGACCAGGTAGCCGAAGTACTCGACGTGCCCGCCCTGGTACGACGACACGGCCACGCCCTGCACGTCCTCCTGCACCGCCGCGGTGACGACGTCCTCGACCGAGCGGTCGTGCCCCAGGTGGACCACCTCCGCGCCCTGGGCCTGCAGCAGCCGGCGCATGACGTTGATGGCGGCGTCGTGGCCGTCGAAGAGGCTCGCCGCGGTCACGAGCCGGACCGGCCGCGAGGGGACGTGCAGGGCCGGGGCGTCGCTCACGGCGGTGCTCCTCGTCGTCGAGGGTGCCCCGGGTGCCGGGACCCCCCGATGCTAGGACGTCCTACCGACGGACGTCCACGGGCGTACGATCGGCGCCGTGCCGGACACGCCCGCCCTCGCCCTGGACCCCGTCGCCGAGGCGCACCGGCAGTGGGTCGCGCACGGCTGGGGCGAGGCGGCCGACGGCATGGCCGCCGTCACCTCGCTCATGCGCGCCCAGCAGATCGTGCTGGCGCGCGTCGAGGCGGTGCTGCGCCCGCTGGGCGTCACCTTCGCGCGCTACGAGCTCCTCGTCCTGCTGCACTTCAGCCGCGCCGGCTCCCTGCCCATGGCGAAGATCGGCGCGCGGCTGCAGGTGCACCCGACGAGCGTCACGAACGCCGTCGACCGGCTCGAGGCCGCCGGTCTCGTGCGCCGCGAGCAGCACCCCAGCGACCGCCGCACCACCCTCGTCGCGCTGACGCCCGCGGGGCGCGACCTCGCCCTCGCCGCCACGGCCCGGCTCAACGCCGAGGTGTTCGCCGCGCCCGGCCTCGACGCCGAGCGGGCGCGGCGCCTCGTCGACGTCCTCGCCGACCTGCGCCGCGACGCCGGCGACTTCTGACGGGCGCTAGACGTCGAGCGCGGCCGCCAGGCGGGCGGGTGCCTCGACCATGCTCGGGCCGTACCAGGTGAGGGAGCGCCCGTCGACGAGGGCGGCGGGGACGCCGGGGAAGGCCTCCGGGCCGTCGTCGGCGGTGAAGGCGTACGGCTCGTCGGGCAGCACGACGAGGTCGAGCGGGCCGAGCGCCGCCGGGTCGAACCGGGGGTAGCGCTCCGGGTGGTCCGCGAGCACGTGGTCGACGCCGAGCCGGCGCAGGACGTCGCCGGCGAAGGTGTCGCGGCCCAGCGCCATCCACGGCCGCCGCCACACGGGCACGACCGCCCGGCGCCGCACGGCCGGCTCCGGCACCGCGGCCCAGGCCGCGGCCGCCGCGTCCAGCCAGCCCGGTCGGCCGAGCCCGCAGGCGCCGAGCGCGCGGCCGAGCGAGGCGAGGGCGCCGTCGACCGTACGGACGTCGGTCACCCACACCGCGAGCCCGGCGGCGCGCAGGGCGTCGAGGTCGGCGGCGCGGTTCTCCTCCTGGTTGGCCAGGACGAGGTCGGGCGCGAGGTCGACGACCGCGGCGACGTCGGGGTTCTTCGTGCCCCGCACCCTGCGCACCGCGAGGTCCGGCGGGTGGCTGCACCAGTCCGTCGCGCCCACGAGCAGCCCGCGCCCGGTGGCGGCGACCGCCTCGGTCAGCGAAGGCACGAGGCTCACCACCCGCCGCACATCCGCCGGCACCGCCACGTCGAGGCCGAGGTCGTCGCGCACTCCCCCACCCTCGCACCCGCAGGGGTGGACCGGGACCGCGTGGGCATGCCGGTGCTCGTCGGCACCATCGAGCGGGAGGAGGCCCATGGACGGGCTGCGGGCGGGGCTGGTCGGGGCGGGCGGGGTCGGGGCGCGGCACGCGCAGGTGCTGGCGGGGCTCGAGGGGGTGTCGCTCGTCGCGGTGACCGACACCGACGCCGGGCGGGCCCGCGCGCTGGCGGACGAGCACGGGGCGACGGCGTACCCGGACCTCGACGCGCTCCTCGCCGCGCCCGGGCTCGACGCGGTGTGGCTCTGCCTGCCGCCGTTCGCCCACGGCGACGCCGAGCGGGCGGTCGTCGCGGCGGGCCTGCCGTTCCTCGTGGAGAAGCCGCTGGCCGCGGACCTGGCGACGGCCGAGGCGGTCGCGGCGGAGGTCGCGGCGGCCGGGCTGGTCACCGCGACCGGCTACCACTGGCGCGGGATGCCCGGGGTCGAGCGGGCGCGCGAGGCGCTGGACGGCACCCCCGTACGACTCGCCCACGGCGCCTGGCTCGACAAGGTGCCCCCGGTCGCGTGGTGGCCGCGGCGCGACCTGTCCGGCGGGCAGCTCGTGGAGCAGGCGACGCACCTGCTCGACGTGCTGCGCCTGCTCGCCGGCGAGCCCGTGCGGGTCAGCGCGCACGCCGCGGCCCTGCCGGACCGCGACCCCGCCCTGGTGGACGCGGCGACCGCGGCGACGCTCGTCCTCGACGGCGGCGCCGTCGCGACGCTGGTCGCCACCTCGCTGCTCGACCGCAAGCACGCGGCGTCCCTGACGCTGGTCGGCGAGCGCACCCTCGTCGAGGTCGGGGAGCTCGAGACCCGCCTCGAGGTCGACGGGCGCAGCGAGCGCGTCCCCGACGACGGGGTGTCCAAGCAGCGGGTCGACGCCGAGTTCTGCGCGGCGGTGCGCACCGGCGACCCCTCGCTCGTCCGCGTGCCCTACGCCGAGGCGCTGCGCACGCACCGGGTGGGCTGGGCGCTCGCCGAGTCCGCGCGCACCGGCGCCCCGGTCGAGGTGCCGCGGTGACCCGCACCGTCGAGGTGCTCCAGGTGACCGGGCCCGGCGAGGTCGCGTGGGTGCCGGTCGGGCAGGGGCCGCTCGCCGAGGGGTCCGTACGGGTCGACACCCTCGCCTCGGGCGTCTCGGCCGGGACCGAGCTGACGTTCCTCAAGGGCACGAACCCGGCCCTGACCCGCACCTGGGACGGCACCCTCGGGCTGTTCCGCGACGGCGGGGGCGCGCCCGCGTACCCGGTCCGCAAGCTCGGCTACATGCAGGTCGGGCGGGTGGTGGAGAGCCGCAGCCCGCACCTGCCGGAGGGCGCGGCGGTCGCGGCGACGTACGGGCACGCGACGGGCCACGACCTCGACCCGCTCGCCGAGCGGGCGGTCGTGCTGCCGGAGGGGCTCGACCCGGTCCTCGGCACGTACGTCGCCCACATGGGCCCGATCTGCGCCAACGGGCTGCTGCACGCGGCGGAGGACCTGCTCGGCGCGGGCGCCGCGGCGGCCGACCTCGGCGCCGGGGTGCGCGGCCGGCGCGTCGTCGTCACCGGGGCCGGCGTCGTCGGCCTGCTCACGGGGCTGCTCGCCGCGCACCACGGGGCGGCCGAGGTGGCGGTCGCGGACCCCACGCCGGAGCGCCTCGCGGCCGCCGCCGGCCTCGGGCTCGTCCCCGTGGACACCTCATCGACCGACCTCGGCACCTGGGCCAAGGAGCGCTGGCGGCACGCCGCCGGCGACCGGGGCGCGGACCTCGTGCTGCAGGGCCGCGGGCAGGCGGCGGCGCTGCACGACGCGCTGCGCGCGCTCCGGCCGCAGGGCACCGTCGTCGACCTGGCCTTCTACCCCGGCGGCGCCGGTGAGCTCCGGCTCGGCGAGGAGTTCCACCACAACGGGCTGCGCCTGGTCTGCGCGCAGATCGGCCGGGTGCCGCGCGGGCTCGGGCACGCGTGGGACCGCGAGCGGCTGTCGGCGGCCACGGTCGACCTGCTCCTCGCCCGCGGGGCCGCGGTGCGCGAGCACCTCGTGAGCGACCTCGTCCCGCTGGCGGAGGCGCCCGCGCTCTACGCCGACCTGGCCGCGCGGCGGCGGCACGTGCTGCAGGCGGTGCTCGTCGCGCCCGGGGTGCCGGGCCTCAGCGCGACGACGCCGTGAGGTCCTCGCGGCGCGGGCCGGCGAGCGCCAGCACCCGGCGGTAGAGCGCGAGGTAGCTGCGGGCCATCGCCTCGGGCGTCCAGCGGTCCGCGGACGCCCGCACCCGGGCCGGGTCCAGGGAGCCCACCCGGCGCAGCGCTGCGGCGAGCCCCTCCTCGTCGTCGGCGAGGAAGCCGTTGACGCCGTCCTCGACCAGCGAGGGCAGCACCCCGAGCGGCGTCGCCACCACGGGGACCCCGCGCACCAGCGCCTCGACCACGCCCGTCGCGCCCGGCTCGGCCCAGCGGACCGGGGTCAGCAGGGCGTCGGCGCCCTGGAGCAGCCGCTCCTTCTCCTCGCCGGCGACGCCGCCCACCCAGCGCACCCGGTCGCCGTCGACGAGCGGGGCGACCTCCTCCCGCCAGTACGCCGCGTCCGGGTCGCCCTGCAGCGGGTCGGCGGGGTCGGCGAGCCGCCGCGCGAGCTCCGCGGGGTCGTCGACCCCCGCCACCGGTCCGGCGAGCACGAGGCGGCGCCCGGCGCGCCGGCACGCGCGGGCCGCCAGGTCCTGGCCCTTGTCGCGCGTGACGCGGGCGAGCACGAGCGCGTACGGCTCCCCCGACCGCCGCGGCGCGGGCAGGGGCAGCGGCGGCGGCACCGCCAGCGGCACGCTGGCCAGCACCTGGCGGCGCAGGTTGAGCGGCGCCCGCTCGACCTGGCTGTCGGACACCCCGGCGAAGAACACCCGCCCGCGCCCGTCGAAGGTCTCGTAGAACTCGCGGTGCTTGCGCAGGTCCCAGTGCAGCGTCTGCAGCACCGGCGGCGCGGCCTCGCCCATCGCGGCGAGCACGGCCGGGCCCACGACCTCGAGGTGGTCGTGCACGAGGTCGATGGACGGGTCGGCCCGCAGCGCGGCGACGACGGCCTGCATGTGCGCGTGCGCGACGCCCGAGCTGCGGTTGTACGGCGCCGTGACCCGCTCGAGCTGCCCGTGCGGCAGCGTGGTCACCCGACCGTCCGCCTCCAGCGCGCTGCCGCCCACCGCGGCGAGGACGACCCGCACCCCGAGCCGGCGCAGCTCGGGCACCAGGGTCGCGACGACGGTCTCGATCCCGCCGTACCCCGCCGGGGGGACGGGCAGCCACGGCCCCGCGTCCACGAGCACCGTGAGCGGGCGGCCCACCCCCGCCGCGCCGCCCTCCTGCCGGTCCTGCCGGTCCTGCCGGTCCTGTCCGTGCACGCGCCCTCCCGCCGGTCCGTCGGCCGAGGGGGAGCATGCACCACGGGAGGGGTTCCTGTCGCGCACGAGTGATCTCCGGCCGGGGCGGGGACGCTGGCCGGCATGACCGACCAGACCCCGCCCCTGCGCGCCGTCGCCCTGTCCTGCACCCTCACCCCCTCGCCCGACGCCTCGAGCAGCGTCCTCATCGCCCAGCAGGTCCTCGAGGCGCTGGGCGAGCACGGGGTCACGTACGGCGAGGTGGTGCGCGTCGTCGACCACGACGTCAAGCCCGGCGTCGAGGCGGACATGGGCGACGGCGACGCCTGGCCCGCGATCCGCCGGCAGGTCCTCGAGGCCGACGTGCTCGTGCTCGCGACGCCCACCTGGATGGGCCAGCACTCCAGCGTCTGCCAGCGCGTGCTCGAGCGGCTCGACGCCGAGCTGTCGTACACCGACGACCAGGGCCGCCTCGAGACCTTCGGCAAGGTCGCCGTCGGCGCCGTCGTGGGCAACGAGGACGGCGCCCACCACATCACCGGGATCCTCTACCAGGGCCTCAACGACGTCGGCTTCAGCCTCGCGGCGAACGCGGTGACGTACTGGAACGACGAGGCCATGGGCGAGGCGCGGGACTACAAGGACCTGCCGCGGACGCCGGACGGCGTCGCCTCCACCACCGCCACGGTCGCGGCGAACGCCGCGCACCTCGCCCGGCTGCTCAAGGCCTCGCCCTACCCGCCGGCCTCCTGAGCGGCGCGGCCGCCCGACCGCCGGCGCCTCAGGCGGCCGCGGCGGCGTCGCGCGGCACGTGCTCGCCCGAGCCCGTGACCTCGTAGTCCGCCGCGCGCCCGGGCGAGGCGGCGATCGCCCGCAGCGCCTCGCCGAGCCGCACCACGTCGCCCACGTCGCTGCCGTGGCCGGTGCTCGCCCGCACCGCGCCCGGCAGGTCGTGGTGGTCCCCGCGGCGCACCTGCTCGCGGAACAGCGCGGTGCGCTCGGCGTCGAGGCCGAGCAGCCGGGTGACGAGCGGGTGGGCGCAGAAGCAGCCGCTGCGCACGCCGATGCCGTGCTCGTACGACAGCCGGGCCGCCACCAGCCCGTGCGGCACGCCCTCGAGGTTGAAGGTGGCGAGGGCCAGGGCGTCGGCGTCGCGGGGGCCGTAGCGGACCAGGCCCGGGACGGTCGCGAGCTGGCGGTCGAGCTCGGCGGCGAGCCGGCGCTCGTGGCGCAGCGTCGCCGCCCAGCCGCGCATCCCGAGCTCCTGCACCGCCGCGTCGAGCGCGACCACGCCGACGACGTTCGGCGAGCCGGCCTCGTCCCGGTCGGGGGCCGGTCCCCACTGCACGTCGTGCAGCCCGACCGCGCTCACCGCGCCGCCGCCGACGAGCAGCGGCTCGCCCTGCGCGAGCAGGCGGCGGGGGGCGACGAGCGCCCCGGCGCCGTACGGGGCGTGCATCTTGTGCCCGCTGAGCGCCAGCACGTCGATGCCCAGCTCGGCCATGCGCACCGGGCGGTGCGGGGCGAGCTGCGCGCCGTCGACGACGACGAGGACCCCGCGGGCGCGGGCGGCCGCGGCGATCTCCGCGAGCGGCGGCACCCAGCCGGTGACGTTGGACGCGCCGGTGAGCGCGAGGACCTTCGGGCGCGGGGACGCGTCGAGCCCCGCGACCACGTCGTCGACGGTGAAGGTGCCGTCCACGTCCACGTCGACGTAGCGGACCGCCGCGTGGCGCCGCCACGGCAGGAGGTTGGAGTGGTGCTCCGCGACCGTCGTGAGGACGACGTCGTCGCGGGTGAGCCCGAGGCGGGCGGCGGCGACGTTGAGGGCCTCGGTGGTGCCGCGCACGAAGACCGCCTGGTGCTCCACCGGGTCGGCGCCCACGAAGCGCAGGACGGTGTCGCGCGCCTGCTCGAACCGCTCGCTCGACACGCGCGACTTCAGCCCGGCCCCGCGGTGCACGCTCGAGCACCAGGGCAGGAAGTCCGCGACCGCCGCCGCCACGCGCACCGACGGCGACGTGCTCGCCGCCGCGTCGAGGTCCACGTACGGGCGCGGCGGCCCCCCCGCCACGGGCACCAGCACCCCGTCCCCCACCAGCGGCATCCTCACGGTCCACCCCTCCTCGGCTCCGCCCCCGTCCCCCCGGACGGGAGAGGACTCGGCAGCCCGGGCCCCGGCCTCAAGCCCCCGGACGGCCGCTCAAGGCGCGGGCCGGACGTGCCGAAGGGGTCGGCATGGCACCTCACGGGGACGATCGCCCGGACGGGGGACGGCGGCGGGTCGCCGCCCTCCTCACCCGGCCGGTGACCGACCGGGTCTTCACCGACCTGGCCATCTGGATGGTGGGGTTGGGGCTGGTGGTCGGCCTCGCCTTCCCGCCCTTCGTCGCCCTGCTGCGGGTGAGCGACGACGGGCCGTACGACCCCCTCTTCGTCGGGTCGTGCCTCGCCGCCGGGTTCATCGTGGGCGCCCTGAACCACGGCCTGTCCCGCCTCGTCGTCGGGCGCCGCCTCGCCGAGCTCAGCCGCCACCTGCGCCTCGCCGCGGACACCGTGCTGCGCGCCGGCGCCACCGGCGACTGGGGCGGCGTCGCGACCGGACCGGCGCACATCGCGGTGGACTCCGACGACGAGCTCGGGCGCACGGCGCGCGCCTTCAACGACCTGCTCGACGCGCTGGCCGCGGGCGCGCACTCGCGCTCCCTGGTCCACAACTCCTCCGACCTCATCACCGTCGTCGGCCGGGACGGCACGGTGCGCTGGACGAGCCCCTCCCTGCAGGGCCTGCTCGGCCTCGCGCCCGAGGACGTCGTGGGGCGCAGGGTCCACGACCTGCTGCACCCCGACGACACGGCCCGGCTGTGCGCCTACCTCGGCGAGGTGTCCGCGGGCGGCCCCACCCCGCCGCCGGTCGCGCTGCGGCTGCGCCACCGCGACGGCACGTGGCGCCACGTCGAGGCGGCGGGCAACGACCTGCAGTCCGACCCGGCGGTGGGCGGCATCGTCCTGGCCGCCCGGGACGTGACCGACCGCCGCGAGCTCGAGGACCGGCTGCGGCACCAGGCGTACCACGACTCGCTCACCGGGCTGCCCAACCGCGCGCTCTTCCTCGAGGAGGTGCAGCGCACGCGCGCGGAGGGACGGGTCTCGGCGGTGCTCTTCGTCGACCTCGACAACCTCAAGGTCGTCAACGACTCGGCGGGGCACGAGGGCGGCGACCTGCTGCTCACCACGGTCGCCGAGCGGCTGCGCGCCGTCGTGCGCCCCTCGGACGTCGTGGCCCGCCTCGGCGGCGACGAGTTCGCCGTGCTCCTCGCCGGGGCCGGGGCGGCCTGCGACGCGCCCGCGGTCGCCCAGCGGGTGCTCGCCGCGGTCGCCGCCCCGCTCGCGCTGGGCGGGCGCTCGATCGTGCCCAGCGCCTCCATCGGCATCGCCACGAGCGACGCCCTCGGCGGGGCCGACGACATCGTCCGCGCGGCCGACGCCGCCATGTACACCGCGAAGAAGGCCGGCAAGGGCCGCGCCGAGCTCTTCCAGCCGCGGCACCACGCCGCCGAGCTGGCGCGGCGCGCGCTGCGCGCGGACCTCGAGGAGGCGCTGGAGCACGAGGAGCTCGTGCTCCACCACCAGCCGATCGTCGACCTGGTGACGGGCAGCATCGTGTCGTTCGAGGCGCTGCTGCGCTGGCGCCACCCGCGCCGCGGGCTCCTCATGCCCGGGGAGTTCGTGCCGCTCGCCGAGGAGAGCGACCTCATCCTGTCCATCGGGCGCTGGGCCCTGCGCGAGGCGTGCCGGCACGCGGCCGCCTGGCAGCGCAGCGGCGCGCACGGCGCCGGGGTGACGGTCAGCGTGAACCTCAGCGCGCGGCAGTTCCAGCACCCGGGGCTCGTCGGCGAGGTCGAGGCGGCGCTCGGGGCGGCCGGGCTCGACCCGCACCACCTCACCCTCGAGCTCACCGAGAGCCTGCTCATGCAGGACGGTGAGGTCACCCGCAGCCGGCTCGCGGCGCTGCAGGCGCTCGGCGTGAGCCTCGCCCTCGACGACTTCGGCACCGGCTACTCGTCGCTGAGCTACCTGCGCCGGTTCGCCATCGACGTGCTGAAGATCGACCGGTCGTTCCTCGACGAGGTGCCGGGCAACCCGCAGGACGAGGCCGTCGTGCGCGCCATCGTCGACCTGGGGAGCACGCTCGACCTGCAGCTCGTCGCGGAGGGCGTCGAGACCGGGGAGCAGGCCGCGGCGCTCGCCGAGCTCGGCTGCCCCTTCGGGCAGGGCTACCACTTCGCCCGTCCGGTCCCCGTCGAGGACGCCATGGCGCTCGTCGCCCTGCCGCCGCTGCGCGGCACGGCGGTCGCCTCGCGGGCGCCGGTCGTCGACCTGCGCAGCGTCCGGCGGTACGGCACCTGACGCCGGGGGGCGGCGGCCGGCGCCGGGCGCGGCCGGGCGCCGGCCCGCGCGCGTACCCTCGCCCGACGTGCCCCCCACCCGCGCCGAGCTCGTCGCCGACTGCGGGAGCTGCCACGCGCTGTGCTGCGTCGGCCTGCCGTTCTCCCGGTCCGCCGACTTCGGGTACGACAAGCCCGCGGGGGAGCCGTGCCGGCACCTGCGGCGCGACGACCGGTGCGGCATCCACGACCGGCTGCCGCAGCGCGGGTTCCCCGGCTGCGTCGCGTACGACTGCTTCGGCGCGGGGCAGCGGGTGTCGCAGGTGACGTACGGCGGCCGGCACTGGCGGGACGGCCCGGCCGCCCGCGGCCAGCTCGCGGCGCTGCCGGTGGTGCACCAGCTGCACGAGGTGCTCTGGTACCTCGACGAGGTCCTCGCCTTCCCGGCCGCCGCGCCCCTGCACGCCGAGGCCCGCGCGCTGCTCGAGGAGACCGACCGGCTCGCCGGGCTCGGCCCCGAGGACCTGCCGCGCGTCGACGTGGCCGGGCACCGCACGCGCGTCGGGCCGCTGCTGCGCGCGGCCAGCCGGATGGTGCGGGCGGAGGGCCGCGGCCGGGCGGGACGTGACCTCGCCGGACGGGACCTCGCGGGGCGGGACCTGCGGCGGCAGGACCTGCGGCGGGCGGACCTGCGGGGGGCGCTGCTCCTGGGGGCCCGGCTCGAGGGCGTGGACCTCGGCCTCGCGGACCTGCTGGGCGCCGACCTGCGCGGCGCGGACCTGCGCGGCGCCGACCTCGCCGACGCGCTGTTCGTCACCCGGCCCCAGGTCGCCGCGGCGCGCACCGACGCGCGGACCCGGCTGCCCGCGGCGCTCGCGGCGCCGACGCGGTGACCGACGACCGGCCGCGCCCCCACCCGTGGGCGTGGGACCACAACGCCTGGTACCACCGGACCCTCCTGCACCGGGTCCCGCCCGGACCGCTGCGGGTCCTCGACGTCGGCTGCGGCGCGGGCGCGCTCGCCGTGCGGCTGGCCCGGCGCGGCGCCCGCGTCGACGCGCTCGACGTCGACCCGGGGATGGTGGCGGCCGCCCGCGCCCGGGTGCCGCCGTCGGTGCGCGTGGTGCGGGCGGACGTCCTGCGGGACCCGCTGCCCGGGACGGGGTACGACGCCGTGGTCTCGGTCAGCGCTCTGCACCACCTGCCGCTCGACCTGGCACTGCCGCGGCTCGCGCGGTCCCTGCGCCCGGGCGGGGTCCTCGTCGCGGTCGCCCTGCCCCGGACCGACCTGCCGCGGGACCTGCCCGTGGAGGCGGCCGCGTACGTCACCCAGCGCGTCCTCGCCGTCGGGCTGCGCGCCGTCCGCGTGCTGCGCCTCGGCCACGGGTACGCGCACGAGCCCACCCACGCCGCGATGCCGGTCGCGGCGCCGGCCCTCACGGTCCGCGAGGTGCGGGACGTCGCCGCTCGGCACCTCCCCGGCGCCCGGGTGCGGAGGCTGCTGCTCTGGCGCTACCTGCTGGTCTGGCGCGCCCCGCTCCAGGACGGTGGCTCGTCGTCGAGCCCCGGCCACGAGCGCTGAGTGCGGGTGGTGCGGGCGTCGGCGTGCTGGTCCTGGGCGCTGGTGGCGCGGCAGCGGTGTGCAGGGGCTGGGGGTGGGGCCGGTGGTGAGGGTGCGGCCGGTGCGGCTGGTCCAGGTGATGGTCGGCCCCGTGTCGGCGTCCTCGCTGGTGGTGCTGGTCCAGCGCTGCTTCGTCGTCAGCCCGTGGTGCCTCGTGCACAGGGGTCGGAGGTTGTCCGCGGACGTGACGCCGTCGTCGTGCCGTGCGTGGACGAGTCGGTCTGGCGGCGGGCGGCGGGGCGGGCGCAGCCGGGGAACACGCAGGTGTGGTCGCTGGCGAGGACGTGGTCGCGCAGCTGCTGGGCCGGTTGGTAGCGGGTGCGTCCGGCGTCGAGCAGGTGGGCAGGTCGACGTGCCCGTGCAGGGTGAGGTGCCGGCCGTGACGGTGGGCAGGGTGGGGTCGTCGAGGGCGTGCAGCGCCCGGGCGAGCAGGGTGTTCACGCGGTGCTGCCCGAGCAGCAGCTCCCGCTCACCCAGCTCATCCTGCTCGCCGTCAGTCCTGCCGTGATCATGCGCGGATGGCGCGGGGGTGCCGGTGTCGTCGTCGGTCTGCTGCCCGTCGGGGGTCAGGTGCGCGCCATCCGAGCATGATCGCGGCGGCTGGTTGGTGGTGCTGCGGGGCGTCTGACCAGCCAGGCGTCACCGCCGGCACGGCACGGGCGACACGTGAGGCGAAGCCGAGTGGGCGCGACGGCCCCTGGACCCGCGCCCACCACGAGTGCATGATCGCGGCCGGGGTCGGAGCACGGCACTGCACCGAGCCACGGGGGCGCCCTGAGCCCGCAGCCGCCACGAGCGCATGATCGCGGCCGGGGGGGTCCCCGGGGCCGACCGGCCCGGCCCGGCTCAGCCCCGCAGCGGGTCACCGGGGCGGCGATGAGCACCGGCGCGGCCGGCGGTCCCACCAGGGACGACGGCGACGGACGAGCGGCAGGAGCGAGCGATGGCAGGCAGCACCCGGGGACCGGCGTCCTACTTCCCGGCGATCGAGGCGAGGTACGGGCACCCGGTCGCGCACTGGCAGGACCTGCTGCGGGCGCACCGCGCGGAGCACCCCGACGCCCGGCACATGGAGCAGGTCGCGTGGCTCAAGGGCGAGCACGGCATGGGCCACGGCCACGCGAACGCGCTCGTGGCCGCGACCCGGGCCGAGGACGACGGCGCCTGAGCCCCTACCCGCCGACGCGCTCGACGCGGAACGACTCGGTGCGGTCGTTCCAGCCGTCGTCGACCAGGCAGCCGTCGCTCGCGGTCTTGGTGAGCGAGGCGCCGGTCTGGCCGGGGCCGTCGAAGAGGGTGACGGCCCAGCCCGGCGGCACGCGCAGCGAGGACACCGCGTCGGGGGCCGGCGGGAGGTGGTCGCCCTCGGCGTACGTGCCGAGCAGCGCGCCGTGGTCGCAGTCGCCGTACATGGCGACGGCGTCGTCCGGCGCCGGCGCCACCACGACGTCGTCGAAGGCGGCCGTGGCGCGGGCGGCGCGCAGGCCGTTCATCCCGCGGCCGTGCCGGCCGTCGGTGACCGCGAGGCGCCGCGTCCCGTCGACGTGCACCTCGATGCGGTCGCCGACCGCCTCGACCCGCAGGACGTGCGCGCGCCCGACGGCGCGGGGCAGGGGCGCGGAGGCGAGCCGGGACCACGTACCGCCCTGGGAGGAGCGCAGGAACACGCTGCCCGCGGCGCTGATCCCGGCGTAGTACCCGTCGAGCACGTCGGCGCCGGGCCGGCTGACGCGGAAGAGCAGCCCGGCGTCGCCGCGGCCTCCCCGCAGCGTCACCCTGGCCTCCTGGGCGACCTCGGAGAAGCGGGTGTCCAGCAGGGAACGCGCTTGCCCGCTGGCCTCGACGGTGTACGCCCCCCGCCGGGCGCGCCAGTCGCCCCCGGACGTGCTCCACCCCAGGCTGTTGCCGTCGGCGAAGTCGTCCTGCACGTGCATCGTCACCGGCTGCATCACGCCGTCGGCGTCGAACCGCACGCGGTCGTACGCGAGCACGCGCGCGTTCGGGTCGGTCTGGCTGAGGGGGCGGCGGTGGTAGAAGAGGTACCAGTCGTCGGTGCCCGGCACGTTGACGATGCCGTTGTGCCCGGAGCCGCGCGCCACGGACGGGTCCTGCGACAGCACGCGCCGCGCCGGCCCGAACGGCCCGACGGGAGAGTCGGCGGTGGCGTACGAGACCGCGTAGTCCGGTCCGGTCCAGCCGCCCTCGGACCACATGTAGTAGTAGGTGTCGCCGCGCTTGACCATCTGCGAGCCCTCGACGTAGTCCTCGGAGGGCGTGATCTCGCGGAACGTCGTGCCGTCCTCGAAGCGCCCGAGGCTGGTCATGCCGTCCTCGAGCAGCGCGACGTTCGCGTGGCCGTGCCCGCCGTAGTAGAGGTACGCCTGGCCGTCGTCGTCGACGAACACGTCCTGGTCGATGGGCTGGGCGCCGTTGACGAACGCGCCGACGAGCGGCTCGCCGATCGCGTCGACGTACGGCCCCTCGGGCCGGTCGGCCACGGCGACCCCGATCCCGCCGAGCTCGTCGTCCCCCTGGATGTCGTTGGCGCCGAAGTAGAGGTAGTACTTGCCGTCGCGCTCCACCGGCGCGGGCGCCCACAGCGCGCGCCGGGCCCACGACACGTCGGCGACGTCGAGGACCCGCTCGTGCTTGGTCCAGTGGACGAGGTCCGTGGAGGAGAAGGCGTCGAGGTACGTCTGGTCGTCGTACGGGGCCGAGGTCGTCGGGAAGACCCAGTACGTGCCGTCGTAGACGGTGACGTCGGGGTCGGCGTACCAGCCGTCGACGAAGGGGTTGCCCGCCGTGGCGGTCACCAGGTCCGCGGGCGCCCCGGCCGGCGCGGCCGCGGCGGGGAGCCCCGCCAGCGCCACCGCCGCCGCGGCGGCCACCCCCAGGGCGGCGACCCCGCCGCGCCCCGCCGACCCCGTCCTCGCACGACCTCGCAGCACAGCGCTCCCCGATCCCCGTCGACCCGGATGACAACGATGGACCGGGACGCTAGCACCGGCGCGTCACCGTGCCTAGACCCTGCGTGAGCAGCGTCAGGCCCGGACCCCGTGCCGCCGGTCCCCCAGCACCCGCTCGGCCAGCTCCCGCTCGGCCGCCGCCCCGAAGGGGCGCGGCGTGCCGCCGGCGAGCGCCGCCCGGCGCGCCTCGACCGCCCGGCGGGTGTCCTCGCCGACGAGGTCGGCGTTGACCAGCGCGCCCACGGTCAGGCCCGCGGCCGCGGCCACCACGACCTGCGCGCGGAGGTCGGTCACGTTCCCGGCCACGTACACGCCCGGCACGGCGGTCTCGCCGCCGGCACCCGCGGGCACCGCGGCACCGACGCGGGCGCCGCCGACCACGAGGTCCTCCGCCTCGAGCCCCAGCCCGGCGAGGACCCCGGCGCGCGACTCCATGCGCGTCGCCACGGCGAGCGCGTCGAGGGGCACCGTGACGCCCGACGCGAGCCGTGCGCCGCGGACCCGCCCGTCCTCGCTCTCCAGGGCGGCCACCTCGCCGTCGACGACCTCGACGCCCCGCGCCGCCAGCTGCTCCCACTCCTCGTCCGACGGCTCGACGCCACCGGCGTGCAGCAGCAGCACCACGTCGTCGGTCCACTGGCGGAACAGCAGCGCCTGGTGCACCGACAGCGGCCCCGTCGCGAGGACGCCCACCCGCCGGTCGCGCACCTCCCACCCGTGGCAGTAGGGGCAGTGCACGACCCCTCGGCCCCACTGCTCGGCCACGCCGGGGACGTCGGGCAGGCCGTCCCTCAGGCCGGTCGCGACGACGACCCGCCGGCACCGCACGGACGACCCCTCCAGCACCACGAGGAAGCCCTCCTCCTGCTGCTGCACAGCAAGCGCTCTCCCGTCGACGACCTCGCCGCCGTAGGAGCGCACCTCCGCCCTCCCGCGCGCCAGCAGCTCCGCCGGGCCCACGCCCTCCTGCCCCAGCAGCCCGTGCACGCCCTCGGCGGGGGCGTTGCGCGGCTCCCCCGCGTCGACCACGAGCACCGAGCGGCGCGCCCGCGCGAGCACCACCCCCGCGCTGAGGCCCGCCGCACCGCCACCGACCACCACCACGTCGTACGCCTCGCGCACCACGACCGCCTCCTCGTCACCCCTGTCGTCCCTGGTGCGAGCACGGTGCGCCCCGACCGCCGCCTTGACAAACATCGTTGCCGAGCCGGCAAACTGGTCGGCATGGACGACGACCCCGACCTCGGCGGCGTGCTGCAGGCGGTGGGCCCGCGCCTGCGCGCGCTGCGCCAGCAGCGCGGCGCGACCCTGGCCCAGCTCTCGAGCGCGACGGGCATCTCGGTGAGCACGCTGTCCCGCCTCGAGTCCGGCGGGCGCCGGCCGACGCTGGAGCTGCTGCTCCCGCTCGCCCGGGCGCACGAGGTGCCGCTCGACGAGCTCGTCGGCGCCCCGCCGACGGGCGACCCGCGGGTGCAGCTGCGGCCGCTGCAGCGCGGCGGGCGGACGTACATCCCGCTGACGCGGCGCCCCGGCGGGCTGCAGGCCTTCAAGCTGATCATCCCGCCGCAGCCGCGGGCCGGGGAGCCGGACCCCCAGGTGCACGAGGGCTACGAGTGGCTCTACGTCCTGCAGGGCCGGCTGCGGCTCGTGCTCGGCGAGCACGACATGGTGCTGCGCGACGGCGAGGTCGTCGAGTTCGACACCCGCACGCCGCACTGGTTCGCCAACCCCACGGAGCGGCCGGCCGAGGTGCTGTGCCTCTTCGGCCCGCAGGGCGAGCGGATGCACGTGCGCGCCCGGCCCCGGGGCGCCGCCTGACGGCGGGGCCTCAGGCGGCCCCGAGCCCCTCCAGCAGCGCCTGCCCCTGACGGTCCACCCCGCGCCCGTCCGCCGCGACGACCGCGGCGCCGCACCCCGCGTCGCGGTCGAGCCCGACCCAGCTGCGGAAGCCGCCCGTGCCGCCGTTGTGCCAGGTCAGCACCCGTCCGGGGAGCCGCACCACGACCCAGGCCGCGCCGATGCGCGCGCCCGGGCCCAGCCGCTCGACCGGGTCGAGCGCCCGCAGCCCCGGCGCGCCGCCGTCGAGGAGCGCCGCGAGGAGGCGCCCGAGGTCCGCGGCCGTCGACCGCACGCCGCCGGCGGGCCCGAGGCCCTCGCCGGTCCAGGGCGCGCGGGGCCGCCCGCGCCGGTCCGCGCCGGTGGCCGCACCGGGCCGCAGCTGCGCGGGCGAGGCGGGGACGTACGTCCCGCCCATGCCGAGCGGGCCGGTGAGCCGGTCGTGCAGCAGGTCGGCGTACGTCGTCCCGGCCGCGGCGGCCAGCGCGTGGCCGAGCAGCTCGTACCCGAGGTTCGAGTAGCGCGGCCGGGGCCGGCCCACCCGGGTGCGCCGCGCCTGGGCGAGCAGCGCGGGGAGGTCCTCGCCGTACGGGTTCGCACCGGTGCGCCACAGCGCCACCGTGCGGCGCAGCGCCCGGGAGCCCGCGGGCAGCCGGGGCAGCCCGGAGCGGTGCGTCGCGAGCGCCGCCAGCACGGCGTCCCCCGCCGGGGACCCGTCCAGGTCGGTGAGCAGGTCGCCCAGCCGCGTGCCCGGCGCGACCTCGCCCCGGTCCACCGCGTCGGCGTAGAGCAGGCCGGTGAGGCCCTTGGACACCGACCCGAGCTCCACGTCGGCCTCGAGCGGCACTCCCCGGGACGCCGTGGCCGTGCGCCCCGCCGCGACCGTCGCGGCGACCGCCGGACGGCCCGCGACGAGCTCGTCCAGCCGCGCCGCCAGCGCGGCGTCCCCGGGCACCGCCGTCAGCCCAGCAGGTGGGCGCGGGCGACGACCCCGCGACCCGACGGGCCGCCCTCGACGCGCCAGCCCGCGCTCGCGCGCCCGAGCGGCGCCGCTCCCGTGACCGTCCCCGGGTCGTCGCCCGGCACCCGCAGCAGGTCGACCACGACCCGGCCGGCACCCCCGGCGGCGTCCCCGAGGTCCACGGAGGTGACGAGGTCGCCGTCGGCCGGCACCGGGGCGGCCGACGGCACCTCGACGGGCCCCGCCGGGCCGGGCTCCACCCCCACGCCGGGGTCGGCCCGGTGCGACTCGTCCTGGTGCTGGGCCTGCGCCCGGCCCTGCAGCAGCGCGAGCAGCTGCGCCATGACGACCGGGTCGTGCGCGGCGTCGTACACCCACCGCGTCCCGAGCACCCCGTGCTCGGACGTGCCGACGAGACCCTCCTCGGCGCCCGCGAGCGGCGCGCCGCGGTAGGCCAGCGGCACGAAGTGCACGGTGCCGCCCGCCGCGACGAGCATGAGCTCGGCGCCGACCTCGCCGGCCGGGTCGTCGAGCCGGAAGCCTCCGGCCCGCTCCGGCGGGGCGCCGCCCCCGCGGTACCAGGGCCGTCCCGGGAGCCAGCCGGCCAGCAGCTGCAGCTTCGTCGGGTCCATCGTCGTGCGGTGGATGACGGCCAACGCGCCCCTCCTCGTCGTCGCGCCCCGCGCGGTCGCGCGGTCCGCGCGGTCCGACCCTGCCACACCGCCGGCGATGTGGACGAGCGTCCGCAGCATGCGTACGCTCGTCCACATGCCTCAGGACGACCGCCGCTCGATGCGCGACCGGATGCTCGCCGGCGAGCCGTACGTCGCCGACGACCCCCTGCTGGCCGAGGAGACGGCCGCGGCGCAGGACCTGGCGGCGGCGTACAACGCGACGACCGCGCGCCAGGGGCCGCTGCGCCGCGCCCTGCTCGAGCAGCTCCTCGGCGGCGTCGGCGAGGGGACCGAGCTGCGCCCGCCGCTGCACGTCGACTACGGCCGGCACCTGCGCGTGGGCGCCCGCTGCTTCGCGAACTACGGGCTCGTCGCGCTCGACGTCGCCCCGATCACCATCGGCGACGACGTGCAGATCGGGCCCGGGGTGCAGCTCCTCACCCCCACCCACCCGCTCGACCCCGAGCTGCGCCGGCAGAAGTGGGAGGGGGCCGAGCCCATCACCATCGGGGACAACGCCTGGCTCGGCGGCGGGGTGGTGGTGTGCCCCGGCGTCACCATCGGCGAGGGGACGGTGGTCGGCGCCGGCGCCGTCGTCACGCGGGACCTGCCGCCGTACGTCCTCGCGGTCGGGAACCCGGCCCGCGTCGTCCGCTCCCTGCGGCCCGCGTGAGCACCGCACCGGTCCGCCGGGCCCGCCGGCACGACCCGCAGCGGCGCGAGCGCATCGTCGCCGCCGCGCTCGACGTCATCGCCGAGCACGGGGTCGAGGGGGCGTCGCACCGCGCGATCGCCCGCGCGGCCGACGTGCCGCTGGGCTCGACGACGTACCACTTCTCCACGAGCGAGGAGCTGCTCGTCGCCGCCTTCACCGCGCTCGCCGACCGCGTCGCCTCGCAGTACGAGGCCCGGCTCGCCGGCGCCCGCGACACGGAGGAGGCCCTCGAGGGCCTCGCCCAGCACCTGTGCGCCGACCTGCTCGGCTCCGAGCGCGACCTCGTCCTCAGCCTCGAGCTCTACGCCGCCGCGGCCCGGCGCCCGGAGATGCGCAGCATCACCGAGGCGTGGATGCGCCGCAGCCGGGCGGCGCTCGAGCGCTTCCTCGACCCCGTCACCGCGCGCGAGCTGGACGCCCTCGTCGAGGGGCTCGTCCTGCACAGCGCGCTCTCCACCGACCCCATGACGCCGGACCAGGTCCGGCACGCCCTGCGCCGCCTAGCCCGCTGAGCGCCCGACCGCCGAGGACAGCCCGTGCCCGCCACCCCCGCCCCGCCGCGCCCCGCCGCGCCCGCCCCCGCCCTGCGCCGCGCCCGCGCCGCCGTCTCGGCGGTGTTCCTCGTCAACGCCGTGCTCTACGCGAACCTCGTGCCGCGCCTGCCGGACGTCAAGGAGCGCCTCGACCTCAGCAACGCCGGCCTCGGCACCGCGATCGCCGCGATGCCCGTCGGCGCGCTGCTCGCCGGCCTGCTCGCCCCGGTGCTCATCGGCCGGCTCGGGTCGGCCCGGGTCGCCGCCTACGGCCTCGTGCTGCTCGCCGCCGCGGTGCTCGGCGTGCCGCTCGCCGGCTCCTGGGTGCTGCTGGCCGCGGCCATGCTGCTCGTCGGCGCCCTCGACGCCGTGGTGGACGTCGCGCAGAACGCGCACGGCTTCCGGGTGCAGCGGGGCTACGGCCGCAGCATCGTCAACGCCTTCCACGGGCTCTGGAGCGTGGGGGCGGTGCTCGGCGGGCTCATGGGCTCGGCCGCCGCCGGCCTGGGGGTGCCCCTCACGGCGCACCTCGCCGTGGTCGCCGTCGTCTTCTCCGGCGTCGCGGTCCTCGCCCGGCGGGGCCTGCTCCCGGGGCCGGAGGACGCCGAGCGCGACGAGCCGCCGGCCGGCGCCCCGACGGTCCGCCTCGGGGGCCGTACGGCGCTCGCCCTCGCCGGCCTCGGCGTGCTCGCGGCGTGCGCCGCCTTCGTCGAGGACGCGGGCGCGTCGTGGGGCGCGGTCTACCTGCGCGACGGGCTCGGCGCGAGCGCCGCGGCGGGCGGGCTCGCCTTCGTCGCGCTCCAGGTCGCCATGACCGTCGGGCGGCTCACCGGCGACCGGGTCGTGGACCGCGTCGGGCAGCGGTCGGTCGCCCTGGCCGGCGGGGTGCTCATCGCCGGCGGCATGGGCGGCGCCCTCGCGCTCGCCACCGTCCCCGCCACGCTCGCGGGCTTCGCGCTGGCCGGGCTCGGCGTCGCCACCCTCGTCCCCGCGGTGATGCACGCCGCGGACGAGCTCCCCGGCCTGCCGCACGGCGTCGGCCTCACGGTCGTCAGCTGGCTGCTGCGCGTCGGCTTCCTGCTCTCCCCGCCGCTCGTCGGCCTCGTCGCGGACGCGACCAGCCTGCGGGTCGCGCTGCTCGGCGTCGTGCTCGCCGGCGCGGGGGTCCTGCTGCTGCACCGGCTGCTCGTCGGCAAGCGCGTGCGCGCGACGGCCGCCACGGCCTAGCGTGCGGCGCGTGGAGCGCAGACGTCCCCCGGCCGTGGCCGACGAGCGGACCCAGCTGACGGGCTGGCTCGACCTGCAGCGCGGCATCGCCGCTCTGAAGTGCGAGGGCCTCTCCGACGAGGACGCGCACCGCAGCCTCGTCCCGACGTCGCCGCTCATGACGGTCGCCGGCGTCGTCGCGCACCTGCGCTGGACCGAGCACTGCTGGTTCCAGGTCGTCCACTCCCACCGCGAGGAGGACCTCAACCCGCAGTTCGGCGACGGCGGCGAGGGGGCCGACTTCCGCACGGCGCACGGGGTCCCGCTGCTTCGCCTGCTCGAGGAGTACGAGCGCGAGTGCGCCGCCTCCCGGGCGGTCGTCGCCGCGGCGTCCCTCGACGACCTGGGCCGCCACCCGCGCTGGGGCGGCGCCAGCCTGCGCTGGGTCCTGCAGCACATGCTCGAGGAGACCGCCCGGCACGTCGGGCACCTCGACCTGCTCCGCGAGCAGCTCGACGGCAGGACCGGCTACATGTGACGCCTACGCGTGGGGCAGCGCCGCCGCGCACCACGCGCCGAGCGCCCGGGAGCAGGCCTCGACCGTCTCGGGCCAGGTGCGCGGGGCGCGCTCGTCGGCCGCGTCGCTGACGTGCTTCACCAGGCGCACCGGCACGCCGAGCGCGGCGGCCGCGCGGGCGACGGCGTACCCCTCCATGTCGACGAGCTGGGCGCCGGAGGCGGCGAGGCGCTCGCGCAGCGGCCCGCCGGCGACGAAGGCGCCCCCCGTCGTGAGCACCGGCCCGTCGCCGAGGTGCAGCGCCGGGGCGGAGGACCTGCCGGTGAGGGCGAGCAGCGCCGCGTCGTCGAGGTCGTGCTGGCGGACCTCGCCGACCTCGTACGTCCCCGCCAGCCCCTCGACGAGCGCTCCCGCGGTGCCGAGGCCGACGACCTCGCCGGGGTGCAGCGCCAGCACCGCCGCGGTCGTGGCGATCGCGGCGTTCACCGGGCCGGCGCCGGTGACCACGACGCTCAGCCAGGGCGGGAGGTGCACGGCCTCCTCGTCGACGGCCACGACGGCGAGCACGCCCCCGGGGGCGGGGTCGGCGCCGCGCAGGTCGAGGGCCGGCTCGGGGACGCGCACCCGGGCAGCGTACGGCCGGCGCCGCGCCCGGCGGGACCCCCGGACGCGCGAGGGCCCCGCACCCCCGGGGGTGCGGGGCCCTGCCGTGCGGGCCGGGACCTCAGGCGCCGCAGGCGACCGGCGTGCCGGCCGCGACCTCGTACTCGGCGCGCTCGTCGAGCAGCAGCGGGATGACCGGCTGCGCCTCCTGCGCCATGCTCACCGTGACCGTGCCGCCGGAGCGGGTGGTCTCGATGCCGTGCAGGGTCAGGGTCCGGCGGACCGACGAGAACTGCTCGGCGGTCAGCTCGTACGCGCACGGCGGCTCGAAGAGCACCTCCGAGCGCTCGGGGAGGCGGTTGTCCGCACCGCCCAGGTAGTACGGGGAGTCCCCGCTCGCGCCCTCCTGCGCCGCCCGCTCGCGCGCGGCC
The DNA here is from genome assembly GCF_003594885.1 of Vallicoccus soli. Taxonomy (NCBI): domain Bacteria; kingdom Bacillati; phylum Actinomycetota; class Actinomycetes; order Motilibacterales; family Vallicoccaceae; genus Vallicoccus; species Vallicoccus soli. The sequence continues at coordinate 209,076 of NZ_QZEZ01000006.1, read as the reverse complement.
GCGGTCTGGCGGGCCAGCTGGGTGCGCTTCTCGAGCACCATGCTCAGCGTGCCGCGCACCGCGGCCAGCTGGCTGTTCACCCGGCGGACGTTGCCCTCCGGGTCGTCCTCGAGGCCGTCGTCGATGCGGGTCTCGACGAGCAGCCCGGCGACGTGCCGCAGGCCGGCCAGGTTGCGCAGGATGCGCTCGTCCTCGTCACCGGCGACCTGGGCGACGGGCTCGCCGTCGGGGCCGTTGTAGATGCCGTAGATGCCGGTGGAGAAGCCGGCGTCCTCGACCGTGCCGTTGACGTACGTCAGGCTCAGCTGGCGGGCCAGCGCGTGGACCCGGTCGTCGACGTTGCGGTTGCGCGGCCACAGGCTGATGAGGTCGCGGTCGTAGAGCTCGGGCGTCCCGCCGTACTCGTGGGCGTCGTGCAGGACGTCCGGGCGCAGGTCCCGCAGGACCCGCGCGAGCCCCTGCGTCTCCGGCTGGGTCAGCACGAGGTGGTCGCGGTTGAGGTCCACGCCCGCGGAGTTCTGCCGGGTGTCCGCCGCGCGGCCGTCGGGGTTGAACGTCGGCACCACGAGGACCGTGGTGCGGTCGAGCAGCCGCTGCGTGCGGGCGTCCGTCGCGTACGCGAGGTCGCGCACGGTCGACAGGCACGCCTCGCGGCCGGCCGGCTCGTTGCCGTGCTGCAGGCAGAGCAGGAGCAGCGTGCTGCCCTCGGCGACCTCCTGCTGCGAGCGCGGACCGGACCCGATCTGCACCATCCGCACCGGGCGGTCCTGGGCGGTGCGGGCGATCGTCCGGATGCTCACCCGGTCGCTGTCGCGGTCGACCTGGCGCAGGAAGCGCGCCTCGTCCTCGAGGGAGGTCCACTCGGTGCCGTCGGACCGCTCGAAGCCGGTCCGCGGCGGCTCCGCGCCGGCGGCGGGGGCGGCCGCGGCGAGCGGCGCCGCGACGAGGGAGGCGCCGGCGGCGAGCGCGGCGAGGCTGGCGAGGAGGGGGCGTCTCATGCGGTCTCCGGGCGGTTCGCAGTGGATCGGCACGTGCAGTGAGCACACGACCACCTACGCTCCGGTGCGTCAAGGTACGTCCCGTCGCGCCCGACCCTTCCCGCTCCGCCCGGTCCGCCCCGTGCCGGGCGGCGCCGGGGCCCGCTCAGGCCCCCTGCGCGACCACGTCCCGGTCCATCGCCGCGAGGAAGTCGGCCTTGACCCGCCGCCACGCCTCGTCCGTCATCGTGCGGCGCCAGTACGGCGAGCACGACATCCCCGCCCTCGGCAGCCCGCGGTCGACCAGCAGGTGGCGCCGCACGCCCCGGACCTCCTCCGCCTCGCCGTGCACGAAGGCGTGCACCGGCCCGGGCGGCAGCACGAGGTCCCGCGTCGCGCGCAGCAGCAGGTCGACGTCCTCGGGCGACCCGGTGCGGTGCAGCCACGCGAGGTCGAGGTCGGCGCGCGTGCCCAGCGCGAGCTCGTGCCCGGGGCCGTCGACGACCAGCCGGACGACCGCGCGCGCCCCGGCGGGGAGCACCTCGAGGGCCGCGGCGACGCCCGGGAGCGCCGACTCGTCGCCGAGCATCAGGTGCACGGCGGCACCCGGGTCGGGCCGGTAGCCGCCTGCGGGGCCCTCGAGCACCAGGACGTCGCCCGGGACGGCGCGCGCCGCCCACCGCCCGGCGACGCCGACGTCGCCGTGCACCACGAAGTCGACGGTCAGCTCGCCGGCGCCCGCGTCCCAGCGCCGCACCGTGAAGCGCCGCCGCGCCGGCTGCTCGTGCCGGGGCCGGGTGGCCGCCACGACCGCCGGGTCGAACGCCCCGCCGTAGTCGGCGCCCTCGGGCGCGAACGCCAGGTTCACGTAGGCGTCGGTGGCCTCGACCGGCGCGAACCGGTGCAGGTCACCCCCGCCGAGGACGACCCGGACCATCGTCGGGGTCAGCCACCGCGTGCTCTGGACGTAGCCGTGCATCGAGCTCCTCCGTCGACCGTGGACACCGCTTAGGTTAGGCTCACCTCGTCCTTGGCGCCGCGCCGGGGTCCCCTCGCCGTGCCCCCGCCCGTCCCGCGTGCCCCCGCACGCCCGCGCCTGTCCCCGTCGTCCCTGGAAGGGCTCCCCCGTGCGCTCACAGCGTCTCCTCGCCGGCCTGTCGGTCGCCGCCGCCTCCGTGCTGCTCGCCGCCTGCGGCGGCTCCGCCGACGAGGAGGGCGCCGCCGCGTCGACCCCGGCGCCGTCCGCGGAGGCGGACCAGTTCCCGCTGACGATCGAGCACGCGCTCGGGACGACGACGATCGAGGAGCGCCCCGAGCGGATCGCGACGGTCAACTGGGCCAACCACGAGGTGCCGCTGGCCCTCGGGGTCGTCCCCGTCGGCATGGCGGCGGCCAACTTCGGCGACGACGACGGCGACGGGCTGCTCCCGTGGGTCGACGAGAAGCTGCAGGAGCTCGGGGGCGAGGAGCCGGTCCTCTTCGACGAGACCGACGGCATCGACTTCGAGGCGGTCGCCGACACCGACCCCGACGTCATCCTCGCCGCGTACTCCGGGCTGACGCAGGAGGACTACGACACGCTCAGCGACATCGCCCCGGTCGTGGCGTACCCGGAGGCCCCGTGGGCCACGGAGTGGCGCGACATGATCCTCACGAGCAGCGAGGCCATGGGCCTGGCCCAGGAGGGTGAGCAGCTGGTCGCCGACCTCGAGCAGGAGATCACCGAGGCGGCCGCGGCCCACCCCGAGCTCGCGGGCACCCGCACGATGTTCCTCACCCACGTCGACTCGACCGACCTGAGCGAGGTCAGCTTCTACACGACGCACGACACGCGGGTGAAGTTCTTCTCCGACCTCGGCATGACCATGCCGCCGAGCATCGAGCAGGCCTCCGCCGGCACCGACCAGTTCTCGCTCACCCGGAGCGCGGAGCAGGTCGACGCCTTCGACGACGTCGACGTCATCGTCACCTACGGCGGCGAGGAGCTGCGGACCGCGCTGCAGGCCGACCCGCTGCTGTCGACGATGCCGGCCGTCGCGCAGGACGCGATCGTCTTCCTGCCGCAGACCCCGCTCGGCACGGCCGCGAACCCGACCCCGCTGTCGATCTCGTGGGTGCTCGAGGACTACGTGGAGATGCTCGCGCAGGCCGCCGCCCGCACCTCGTGACGCAGGTCGCCGAGGCCGCCGGACCCGCAGCGACCCCCGCCCCCGGGCGGCGGTCGCTGCGGGTCCGCAGCGCGTGGTTCGTCGTCGCGCTCGTCGTGCTGGCCGTGCTCATGGTGGTCTCGGTGAGGGTCGGGTCCCGCGGCGTGACGTGGGCCGACGTCGTCGCCGCCGTGGGGGGTGACGCGGGCACCATCGGCGAGGCCGCGGTGAGCAAGCGCATGCCGCGCACCCTGCTCGCCGTCGTGGTCGGCGCGGCGCTCGGGCTCGCCGGCGCGGTCCTGCAGGGCGTGAGCCGCAACCCGCTCGCCGACCCCGGCATCCTCGGCGTGAACATGGGCGCCTCGCTCGCCGTCGTCGTCGGCATCGCCTGGTTCGGCCTCACCGTGGCGACGAGCTACGTCTGGGTGGCCGTCGGCGGTGCCGCCGCCGCGGCGGTCTTCGTCTACGCCGTGGCCTCCTTGGGGCGCGGGGGCGCGACGCCGCTCAAGCTCGCGCTGGCCGGCACCGCGACGTCGGCAGCGCTCGCCTCCTTCATCACCGCCGTCGTGCTGCCGCGCGGCGACATCTCCGACGGCGTCCGGTCGTGGCAGGTCGGCGGCGTCGGCGGCGCCTCGTACGAGAGCCTCCGGCTCGTCGCGCCCTTCCTCCTCGCCGGGCTCGTCGTCTGCCTGCTCACCGCGCGCGGGCTCGACTCCCTCGCGCTGGGCGACGACCTCGCCGCCGGGCTCGGCGAGCGGGTGGCGCTCGCCCGCGGGGCGGGAGCGCTGGGCGCGGTCCTGCTGTGCGGCGCCGCCACGGCGGTCGCCGGCCCCATCGCCTTCGTCGGCCTCGTCGTGCCGCACCTGTGCCGCCTGCTCGTCGGCGTGGACCACCGCTGGCTGCTGCCCTCCTCGGCGGTGACCGGGGCCGCGCTGCTCACGGCGTCCGACGTCCTGGGCCGGGTCGTCGCCCGACCGGCCGAGATCGACGTCGGCATCATCACCGCGCTCGTCGGGGCGCCGTTCTTCATCCACGTGGTCCGCCGGCGGAAGGTGCGCGAGCTGTGAGCACCCTGGCGCCCCCGGAGCCGCTGAGCGAGGCGGTGGGGCGGGGCCGTACGAGCCGCGCGCTCCGGCTCCGCGGCGTCGTCGCGGTCCTCGCGCTGCTCGTCGTCGCCGCGGCGGCGGCCTCGGTCATGCTCGGGCGGACGTACTACCCGCCCGGCGAGGTGCTCCGCGTGGTGCTCGGCGAGGACGTGCCGGGCGCCTCCTTCACGGTGGGCACGCTGCGCCTGCCGCGCACGGTGCTCGCCGTCGTCACGGGCCTGTGCTTCGGCTTGGCCGGCGTCACCTTCCAGACCATGCTGCGCAACCCGCTCGCGAGCCCCGACGTCATCGGCATCAGCGCCGGCGCGAGCGCGGCCGCCACGTTCGCCATCGTGGTGCTCGGCCTCGGGGCGGCCGGGGTCTCGACGTTCGCCATCGTCGTGGGGCTCGCCGTGGCCCTGCTCATCTACGTGCTGTCGTTCAAGGACGGCGTCGCGGGCACGCGGCTCATCCTCATCGGCATCGGGATCGACGCGATGCTCACCAGCGCGATCGTCTACCTGCTGGACCGCGCGTCGCAGTGGGACCTGCAGGAGGCGCTGCGCTGGCTCAGCGGGAGCCTCAACGGCGTCGGCTGGGGCGACGTCGTCCCCGCCCTGCTCGCGCTCGCGCTGCTCGGCCCGCTGCTGCTGAGCCAGGCGCGCCCGCTCTCCCTGCTGCAGCTCGGCGACGACACGGCCTCCGCGCTGGGGGTACGGGTCGAGCGCACCCGGCTGCTCGTCATCGCCTCCGCGGTGGGCCTGCTCGCCTTCGCGACCGCCGCGACCGGGCCCATCGCCTTCGTCGCGTTCCTCGCCGGGCCGATCGCCGCGCGCCTCGTCGGACCGGGGCCGTCGCTGCTCGTGCCGTCGGCCCTCGTCGGCGCCGTGCTCGTGCTGCTCGCCGACCTGTGCGGCCAGTACGCCTTCGACACCCGCTACCCCGTCGGCGTCGTCACCGGCGTGCTCGGGGCGCCGTACCTCGTCTACCTCATCGTCCGCACCCACCGCGCCGGGGGCTCGCTGTGACCACGGAGCACAGGCTCACCGTCGAGGACCTCACCCTCGGCTACCGCGACCGCACGGTCATCTCCTCGCTCGACCTCGCCGTGCCGCCGGGGCGGATCACCGCCGTCGTCGGGGCGAACGCGTGCGGCAAGTCCACGCTGCTGCGGGCGATGTCGCGGCTGCTGGCCCCGCGCGCCGGGCACGTGCTGCTCGACGGCAAGGACGTGCACCGGCTGCCGGCCAAGGCGCTCGCCCGGACGCTCGGCCTGCTGCCGCAGTCGCCCACCGCGCCGGAGGGCATCGTCGTCGCCGACCTCGTGGGCCGCGGCCGCCACCCGCACCAGGGCGTGTTCTCCCGCTGGAGCAAGGACGACGACCGCGCGGTGGCGGCGGCGCTCGAGGCGACCCGGACGACCGAGCTGGCCGAGCGGCCCGTCGACGAGCTGTCGGGCGGGCAGCGCCAGCGGGTGTGGATCGCCATGGCCCTCGCGCAGCAGACCGAGCTGCTGCTGCTCGACGAGCCGACGACGTTCCTCGACGTGACCCACCAGGTCGAGGTCCTCGACCTGCTCACCGACCTCAACCTGGCCCGCGGCACGACGATCGTCATGGTGCTGCACGACCTCAACCTCGCCGCGCGCTACGCGGACCACCTCATCGCGCTGGCCGACGGCCGGGTGCACGCCGCCGGCACGCCCGAGGAGGTCCTCACCGAGGGCACGGTCCGCGCGGTCTTCGGCCTCGACAGCAGCGTGGTCACCGACCCGGTGTCCGGCCGGCCGCTCATGCTGCCGATCGGGCGGCACCGCAGCGGGGCGCTCAGCGAGCCCTGACCGGCTCCCGCGGGACGGCCGCACCGGCCCGCAGGAGGCCCGCGAGGACGACCGCGGCGGCGAGCGCCGACGTCTCGGCGGGCGCGGCGACGGGCAGCCCGGCGACGGGCGGCACGGCCAGGGCGAGGAGGGCGAGCGCCGGCGCCGCACCGGACCCGGCGAGCGCGGCCGGCCGCGGCACGGCACCACCTGACCGCGTCCACGAGCACCCCCGTCCCCCGGCCGAGCCCGCGGCTCCGCGAGCCGGATCGTTGCACAGCCGTGCTGGTCGCAGGTGCCGAACGGCCGGGACGCTGCGGAGGTGCTTGCACACCCCCTGCGCCGGGCCGTCCTGCCGGTGCTGGGCCTCGTGCTCGCCGCCGCGGCCCTCACCGCCTACCTGCTGTGGTGGGGCCACGGCAGCTGGCACCCCGAGCCCTGGGAGCGGGCGGTCCCCGTGGCCGAGGACCGCCTGCGGGTCGAGTGGATCGGCGGACCGTGCGACCTGGAGTGGGACGCGGCGGTCGACGAGGGCCCGCAGCAGGTGGTCGTCACCGTCCGGAGCCGGGTGCAGCGGGGAGCGTGCGACGACCTGGGGCTGCCCCGCTCGCTGGAGGTACCGCTCGCGTCACCGCTGGGCGGGCGTGAGGTCGTCGACGGGGCCGCCCACGGTTGAGCGTCCGCGTGCGGGCCTTCCCGCCCCGCCGACACCGGGCTAGCGTCCGGGCATGGCCGACGGGGACCTGGTCAGCTGGCTGCTCGCGTCCGACCCGAGCCTGCGGTGGCAGGTCGAGCGCGACCTCGCGGGCGCGCCGGAGGAGGTGTGGCGGGCGACGCGGGCGCGGGTGGCCGAGGAGGGCTTCGGCGCGCGGCTGCTCGCCCTGCAGGACGAGGACGGCCGGTGGGCCGGCGGCGCGTACTTCCCGGCGGACGCGCGGGAGGACGAGCCCGGGCAGCCGTGGACGGCGACGACGTGGTCGCTCAACGACCTGCGCGCATGGGGCGTGGAGCCCGGCGCGCTGCGGCCCGGCACCGCGGCCCTGCTGGCGCAGGTGCGCTGGGAGTACGACGACCTGCCGTACTGGGGCGGGGAGGTCGACGCCTGCATCAACGCGTGGACGCTGGCCAACGGCGCGTGGCTGGGGGCGGACGTGTCCGGGCTGGAGCGCTGGTTCGTCGACCACCGGATGGAGGACGGCGGCTGGAACTGCGCCTGGGTGGACGGCTCGGTGCGCTCGTCGTTCCACTCCACGCTCAACGTCCTGCACGGGCTCCTCGACCACGAGGTCCGCACCGGGGGGTCCGCGGTGCTGCGGGCCGCGCGCCACCGGGGCGAGGACTACCTGCTCGACCGGGACCTCCTGCGCCGGCTGAGCACCGGCGAGGTGCACGCGCCGTGGGCGACCCACGTCGCGTACCCGTACCGCTGGTACTACAGCGCGCTGCGCGCGCTGGACCACGTCCGTGCCGCGGCCCTGCACGACGGGCGCGACCCCGACCCGCGCGCGGCGGAGGCCGTCGAGCTGGTGCGGGCCGCGCGCGACCCCGACGGCACCTGGCACCAGCAGCTGCGGCACGAGGGCCGGGTGTGGTTCGACGTCGACGCCGGACCGGGGGAGCCGTCGCGGTGGCTGACGTTCCACGCCCTGCGGGTGCTGGCGTGGTGGGACGGGCAGGCGCCGGGGTGACACGAGGTGCCGGCCCCCGGGTCAGGCAGCCCGCGCCACGACGGCCGCGTGCGGGCGGTGCCCCTCCTCGGCGGGCCGCCGCGCCCGCTCGACCTCGACGAGGCCGGCGGCGGCGAGGCGGCGCGACACCTCGTCGACCGGCCAGCGGTGGGCCCGGACCACCCGGTGCTCGAAGGGCTCGACGCGCTCGCCGTCGAAGAACCCCAGGACGAGCGTGCCGCCCGGGCGCAGCAGGCGCCGCAGGGCGGCGAGGGCCGGCTCCAGCCCGGCGGGCTCCACGTGGATCAGCGAGTACCAGGCCAGCACCCCGGCCTGCGAGCCGTCGCGCGGCCCGGGGTCGGGCAGGGCGCCGACGTCGTAGCGGCCCAGGGGGTGCGTGGCGCGGGCGTGCTCGACGAACGGGGGGACGGGGTCGACGCCGCTCGCGTCGACCCCGAGGGAGCGCAGGTGCTCCGTCCAGTGGCCGGGCCCGCAGCCGACGTCGAGCACCGGCCCCCGCAGGTGCCCCAGGTGGCGCTCGACGAGGGCGAGGTCGTCGCGGTGCACCTGCTCCACCGAGCCGAGCAGCGACGCGTACAGCTCCGCGACCCGCGCGTAGGCCCCGACCACCGTCTCCAGCTCCACGTCGCGGAAGGTAGGGGCGGGGTCTGACGCCTTTGCCGGCCCGGCAACGGCGCTTGGCGCCGGAGCCCGCCGGGGGCGAGGCTGGGCGCCATGGACCTGACCGGGAGCCGCACCCCTGACGCCGCCGAGTGGGACGAGCGCTACGCCGGCGCCGAGCGGGTGTGGAGCGGGGACCCCAACGGGGCGCTCGTCGCCGAGGCCGGGGGCCTGCCCCCGGGCCGGGCGCTCGACGTCGGCTGCGGCGAAGGCGCCGACGCCGTCTGGCTGGCCCGCCGCGGCTGGCGGGTCACGGCGCTCGACGTGTCGCAGGTCGCCCTCGACCGCGCCCGGCAGCACGGCCGGGACGCGGGCGTCGACGTCGCGTGGCTGCACGCCGGGCTCGTCGAGGCGGGGCTGCCGGCGGGCGGCTTCGACCTCGTGTCGGCCTGCTACGCGGTGCTGCGCAAGACCCCCGGCGCGGTGGCCGAGCGCACGCTCCTCGACCTCGTCGCCCCCGGCGGGACGCTCCTCGTCGTGCACCACGACGTGGAGCAGATGGGCGAGCGCGACAGCGGCTTCGACCCCTCGGAGTACGCGCTGCCGCACGACGTCGCGCCGCTGCTCGGCAAGGGCTGGGAGGTGCTCGTCGACGAGCGCCGCCCGCACCGCGTGAGCGGCGGGGCGGGCGCGCACCACGTGCTCGACGTCGTCCTGCGGGCGCGCCGGCTCCCCTGACCGGCCGCGCCGGGGCCGGACCCGGGGGCGGGTACGGTCGCCGGGCCGGTCCGGAGCGGTCCGCGCCGCCCGCCCGGACCGCGGCGGGTGCAGCACGCGAGAAGGGGCCGCGCCCGCATGACGTCCTGGCACGAGCACGTGATGTGGTGGCACGCCTACCCCCTCGGGTTCACCGGGGCGCCGGTCCGCCCGGACGCGGACGAGGCCACGACCGTCGTGCACCGGCTGGGGCGCATGGAGCCGTGGCTGGACCACCTCGTCGGGCTGGGCCTCAACGGCCTCGCGCTCGGCCCCGTGTTCGCGTCGCAGACGCACGGCTACGACACCGTCGACCACTTCCGCGTCGACCCGCGCCTCGGCGACGAGGGCGACCTCGACCGGCTCCTGGGCGCCGCGCACGCGCGGGGCGTACGGGTGCTCCTCGACGGCGTCTTCCACCACGTCGGCCGCGCCCACCCCGCCTTCGCCCGTGTCGAGGCCGAGGGCCCGGACGCGCCGACCGCGGGCTGGTTCGACGTCGACTGGGACGGCTGGCGCCCGGGGGACCCCGTGCGGGCGCGGGTCTTCGAGGGCCACGAGCAGCTCGTCGCGCTCGACCACGGCGCGCCGGAGGTCGCCGACCTCGTCGTCCGGGTCATGCGGCACTGGCTCGACCGGGGGGCCGACGGCTGGCGCCTCGACGCCGCGTACGCGGTGCCGCCCGCCTTCTGGGCGCGGGTGCTGCCCGAGGTGCGGCGCACCCACCCCGACGCCTGGTTCACCGGCGAGGTGATCCACGGCGACGCCGCGGGCATCGTGCGCGCCTCGACCATGGACTCCCTCACCCAGTACGAGCTCTGGCAGGGGATCTGGCACGGGATCGCCGAGCGCAACTTCTACGAGCTGGCGCACGCGCTGGAGCGGCACGACGCGCTGCTCGCCACCTTCGTGCCGTCCACCTTCGTCGGCAACCACGACGTCACCCGCATCGCCTCCGCCGTGGGCCCGGACCTCGTACCGCACGCCCTGGCAGTGCTGCTCACCGTGGCGGGGGTCCCGAGCGTCTACGCCGGTGACGAGTACGCGTGGACGGGGGTCAAGGAGCAGCGGATCGGCGGCGACGACGCGGTCCGCCCCGAGTTCCCCGCGAGCCCGCCCGACCCGGGGTCGCTGGACCCCGTCGCCCGGCGCACCCTGCGCGTGCACCAGGAGCTGGTCGCGCTGCGCCGCCGCAACCCCTGGCTCGTGCGCGCCCGCACCGATGTGGTGCACCTGGACAACCGCAGCCTCGTCCTGCGCACCGCCACCGGCAGCGGAGCGGTGGTCACGGCGCTCAGCCTCGAGGACGGCCCGGTCGCCCTGCCCGCGGCCGGTGCCCGCTCCCTCGCCGCGGGCGACGGGCGGCTCGCCGACGGGCGGGTGCACCTGGCGCCGCGGGGCTGGGCGGTGCTGCAAGGCTGACGCCCCGCCCCGTCAGCGCACCGGGCGGCGGCGCCAGGCCTGCACGAGGAGGGCCCCGAGGCCCACGGCCGCCGCGGCACCGCCGCCCGCGAGGCCCAGGACCGCCAGGGGCGACAGCGGCGGCGGGGCTGCGCCGCGGCTCCCCGGGACCGGCGCGCGGGCCGCGGCCGGAGCCGCGGCGCGCGCCTCGTCCAGCGTGACCGCCAGGGCGGTGCAGGCGCTCGTGCGCAACGCGTCCCCGTGCACTGCCAGGACGTAGAGCCGCCCCACCACCAGCTCCACGTCGAGCGAGGAGGAGACCCCCCGCTCCGTCTCACCGGTCACGACCCAGACCTCCGGCGGGCGGTCGGGGCCCGACCACACCTGCTGCACCGTGACCCGGGCCCGGGGCCCGCGCTGCTCCTCCACGCGGACCAGCAGCGCCTCGGGGGCGCCGGCGAGCCCGACGAGCGTCACCTCGCCGGCGCACGACGCGACGGCCGGCGGGGCCAGGGCGGCACCCGCGACGAGCACCGCCCCGAGGACGAGCAGGGACCGTCGGCTGCTGGTCATGCGCGCTGGGACGCGCCGCCCCTCCCCGCGGTTCCCGCGCGCACCCGTGTCACGGGTCGGGGAACGACCCGTCCCCGAAGAGGACCCGCCGCGCGGCGGCGCGGCCGGGCGGGGTGCGCAGGACGGAGAAGGCCGCGGAGGCAAGGGCGGGCGTACGGACCTGGGCGAGGCCGTGGCGCAGGGCGAGCCGGCCGCGGAAGCGCGCCCGCAGCGTGGCGCCGTCGTAGCGGGCGAGCGCGGCGGGCCCGTGGTGGAGGGCGTCGTCGAGGACGTCGGCGGCGTGCCCGGACAGGCGCAGGCAGGGGTCGAGCCCGCCGGCGGTGAGCGGGGAGACCGCACCGGCCGCGTCCCCCACGAGCAGGCCGTCCGGCGAGGCGATGCGACGCAGCAGGCCGCCGACCGGGATGGGGCCGCCGCGACGCTCGACGTCCGCCGGCCGCACCACCCGCTCCAGCCCCGGCGGAGCGGCCGCGAAGCGGTCGAGGCTGCGGCGCAGCCCTCCCGGGAAGCGCTTGCCGTACCCGGCGACGCCGACGTGCGCGTGCCGCCCGTCGTCGACGACCCAGGCGAGGTAGCCCGGCGCCAGCGAGGGGTCGACGACGCAGTGGAACGTCGGAGGACCCGCCCCCGGCGGCACCCGGAACACCTCCTCGGCCCCGACGAGCAGGTGGCGGTTGCGGTCCAGCCCGAGGTCGCGGGCGACGCCGGAGCGCGCCCCGTCCGCACCGACGACGTACCGGGCCCGCACGGCGGACGGGCCGTCGCGCCCGTCGAGGACGGAGGCGCCGTCGTCGCGGCGGCCGGCGTACCTCCTGCCGAGCAGCAGCCGCACGCCGGCGCGCTGGGCGGCGCGGGCGGTGGCGGCGTACAGCGGCGCCATGTCGCCCACGCGGAACTCGTCCCGGTCGCTGTCCAGCACGACCGGGCGGCGCAACCCGGGCGGGTAGAGCACGACCCGGCGGATCGGTGGCCCCAGGCACTCCTCCGGCAGCGGGAAGTCCTCGAGCGTGCGGCGCACGAAGATGCCCGTGGTCCGCACGGCACCGCTCAGCGCGGGCCGCCGCTCGGCCAGCAGCACGTGGTGGCCGCGCTCCGCGAGCAGCGTGGCGGTGCGCAGCCCCGCCAGCCCGGCGCCGACGACCAGCACGTCGACCTCCTCGGCCCGCCCACCGGTCCCGCCCCTCACGCGCCCGGCACCTCGACGTCGATGCGGCAGCCGCGCTCGGTGTCGGCGACGGCGATGCGCCCGCCGTGCAGGTCGACGGCCCAGCGCGCGATGGCCAGCCCGAGCCCGGTGCCGCCGTCGTGCGCGACGGAGGTTCCGCCGCGCGTGAAGCGCTCGAACACCAGCTCCCGCTCCTGGCGCGGGATGCCCGGTCCCTCGTCCAGCACGGACAGCCGGGCGCACCCGTCCCGCACCGACGCCCGCACGGCCACCGTGCCGCCGGCCGGACTGTGCCGGGAAGCGTTGTCCAGCAGGTTGGCCACCACCTGGTGCAGCCGCGCCGGGTCGGCCCGCACGGTGGCGTGCGGGGGGTCGACCCGCACGTCGTACGCGACGTCGCGCCCGGCCAGGCGGGCCTCCGCCACCGCCGCCCCGACCAGGTCCGCGAGCGGCACCTCGGTCCGGCGCAGGGGGACCTGCCCGGCGTCGACGCGGGACAGGTCGAGCAGCTCGTCGACGAGCAGCCCCAGCCGCTGCACCTGCGCGAGCGCCGCGCCCAGCGCCGCGGGGTCGGCGGGGGTCACCCCGTCGACGACGTTCTCGAGCACCGCCTGCAGCGCCGCGACGGGCGTACGGAGCTCGTGGCTCACGTTGGCCACGAGCTCGCGGCGACGGCGGTCCACGTCCTCGAGGTCCTCGGCCATGCGGTTGAAGGCGCGCGCCGCCTCCCCCACCTCGTCGCGGCTCGTCGCGGCGACCCGCCGGCCGTGGTCGCCGCGGGCCATGGCCCGCGCCGCCGCGGTCAGCTCGCGCAGCGGCGAGGTCATCCCGTGCGCGAGCAGCTGCGTCACCGCGAGCGCGAGCAGCACCGCGACGGGGAGCGTGTAGCGCGGCCACCAGCCCAGCACGACGAGGCCGTAGTAGGTCGCGAACGCGGTCGCGGCGCACGAGGCCGCCACGAGCAGGCCCAGCTTGACCTTGATCGAGCCCAGCCGGTCGAGCGGGCGCAGGTCACTCACCGGGCACCTCCAGGGCGTACCCCACGCCGTGCACCGTGCGGATGACGCCCGCGCCGAGCTTGCGGCGCAGCGTCTTGACGTGGCTGTCCACCGCCCGCGTGCCGGAGGCGTCGGGCCAGTCCCACACGCGGGCCAGCAGGTGCTCCCGGGTCAGCACCCGGCCGGGCCGCTCGCCGAGGCAGACGAGCAGGTCGAACTCGGTCGGCGTGAGGTGCACGTCCCGCCCCTGGAGGGACACCCGCCGGGCGGCCCGGTCCACGCGCAGGGGACCCAGCGCCAGCGGCTCCGGGGCCGCGTCGGCCGGGCCGGCGGAGGCCAGCTCGCGCGCCCGCTCGACCCGGCGCAGCAGCGCGCGGACCCGGGCGACGAGCTCGCGCATCCCGAAGGGCTTGGTGAGGTAGTCGTCGGCGCCGACCCCGAGGCCGATGACCCGGTCGGCCTCCTCGCCGCGCGCCGTGAGCATGAGCACCGGGACCGGGCGCCGGGCCTGCAGCCGCCGGCACACCTCGAGCCCGTCGAGCCCGGGCAGCATGAGGTCGAGCACGACGAGGTCCGGCGGCGCGGCCGCGGCGGCCTCGAGCGCCGCGGGGCCGTCGTGCACGACCCGCACCGCGAGGCCCTCGGCGGAGAGCCGGGCGGCCACGGCGGAGGCGAGGGTCGGCTCGTCCTCGACGAGCAGGACCAGGGGTGGCTGGGGCACGCGGCGAGCGTAGGTCGGCGGGTGCGGGGCCGGTGGGGACGGGATGTGGAGGTCGTGTGCGGGTGCGCCGCGCTCAGCGGGGGGCGGCGACGAGCGCGAGGACCCCCTCCACCGCGGCCGTGAACCGCGCCGGGTCCTGGTGCGCGCGCGCCAGGACGTAGGCGCCCTGCAGCACCGAGAGCAGCGCCGCCGCGACCTGCCCGGCGTCGACGTCGGCGCGCACCTCGCCGGCCGCCTGGCCCTCGCGCAGCACCGCGGCGAGCCGCTGCAGCGTCCCCGAGAACACCTCGTCGATGGGCTCGCGCAGGGACGCGTCGGCGACGACCTCGGCGTCCTGCACGAGCCGGCCGACGCGGCAGCCGCGGAGCGCGTCGCGCTCGGCCCGCAGGTACGCCCGCAGCCGCTCCAGCGGCGTCCCCGGGCCCTCGAGGTGCGCCCGCGAGCGCGGCACCATCTCCTGCGCCGTGCTGCGGATGGCGGCCCGCGCGAGGTCGGCCTTGCCGGCGAAGTGGTGGTACATGCTGCCCTGGCCCACCCCCGCCCGCTCCTGGATCGCCCTGGGGCTGGTGCCGGTGTAGCCGCGCTCCCACAGGAGCTCCCGGGTGCTCTCGATGAGCCGCGTCCTCGCGTCGTCCACGTGCCGAGGGTACGTGCGCGACAGGCGTACGTACTAGTAGGTACAGTGCCGCCACCACCGAGAGCAGAGGAGACCGACGTGCGCGTCGCCATCAACGGGTTCGGCCGGATCGGGCGCAGCTTCCTGCGCGCGAGCCTGCGCCGGGACGCCCCCTTCGAGGTCGTGGCCGTCAACGACCTGGCCCCGCCCGCGACCCTGGCCCACCTCCTGACGTACGACACCGCCGCCGGCGTGCTCGACGTCCCCGTCGCCGTCGCGGACGGCGCGCTGGCGGTCGGCGGGCGGGAGCTCCGGGTGCTCTCGACCCGCGACCCGGGGGCACTGCCCTGGCGCGAGCTCGCGGTCGACGTCGTGGTGGAGTCGACCGGCGCGTTCACCGACGCCTCCCGCGCGCGGGCCCACCTCGACGCGGGTGCGCGCAAGGTGCTCGTCTCGGCCCCGGCCCGGGGCGAGGACCTCACGGTCGCGTACGGCATCAACTCCGCGCAGTACGACCCGGCGCGGCACCACGTCGTCTCCGCGGCGTCGTGCACGACGGGCTCCCTCGCCCCGCTGGCGAAGGTGCTGCACGACCTCGCGGGCATCGACAGCGGCCTCATGACGACCGTCCACGCCTACACGCAGGACCAGAACCTGCAGGACGGCCCGCACGGCGACCTGCGGCGCGCACGTGCCGCGGCGCACAACATCGTCCCCACCACCAGCGGCGCCGCCACGGCGATCGGGCGGGTCCTGCCGGCGCTCGACGGCAGGCTGAGCGGCTTCGCGCTGCGCGTCCCGGTGCTCGTCGGCTCCATCACCGACCTCACGGTGACGACGTCCCGCCAGACCACGGCGGAGGAGGTCACCGCGGCCTTCCGGACCGCCTCCGAGGGCGAGCTGCGGGGGGTCCTGGCCTACAGCGAGGCGCCGATCGTCTCCAGCGACATCGTGGGCAGCCCGGCCTCGGCCGTCTTCGACGCGCCCCTGACCGCCGTCAGCGGGCGGACCGTCAAGGTCCTGGGCTGGTACGACAACGAGTGGGGCTTCTCGAACCGGCTCGTCGACGTCGTCGAGCTCATGGGGCAGCACCTCTGACGCGCTCCCCGCGGAGGTCGTGCGGAGATCCTGCGGAGGCTCCCGCCGCACCGGCCCGCCGCGCCCGCGGCGAGGGCAGACTCGCCGCGGGCCCGGCGGCCGGGACGGTCGCCGTCACATCCGGCGCCGCGGCGGTGCTGGACGGTCGTGGAGCTGCACGAGGAGCCGAGCGCCGTACGGGTGGCGGTCCTGCCGCCCCCGGCGGCGGGCCGCCGGCCGGCGGGTGGGACGCGGGAGGGGGAGCGCGTGGCGGTGGCACCGCAGCACGCCGGCGTGCGCCCCGACCTCGAGGAGGTCTTCCGGCGCGACTACCGCCGGGTCGTCGCGGTCGCCGCCCGCGTGCTCGGCCGGCGCGACGAGGCCGAGGACGTGGCGCAGGAGGTCTTCCTCTCCTTCGCCCGCTCCACGGTCCCGGCGGCGGGGGCCGGCGGCTGGCTCTGCGTGGCCGCCGCCCACACCGCGCTGAACCTGCTCCGCTCGGGCCGCCGCCGCGCGAGCCGCGAGGAGCGCGCGGCCGGGCCGGCGGCGCCGCCCGTGCCGGACGTCGCCGACACGGTGCTGGAGCGCGAGGAGCGCCGCCGCGTCCGCGCGGCGCTGGCCCGGCTGCCCCGCCCGCAGGCCGTCGCCCTGGTGCTCCGGCACAGCGGCCTCAGCTACGCCGAGGTGGCGGCGGCCCTGGACCTGTCCCCCGGCAGCGTCGGCACCACGGTGCGGCGCGCCGAGTCACGACTGCGCGAGGAGATGGACGACGATGCACCACACCCCTGACGGCCTGCTGCGACGGCTCCTCGACGAGCCCGCCGGGGTCCCCGACCCCGAGCGCGCGCACGTCGCGGGCTGCGAGCGCTGCCTGGACCGGCTCGCCGCCGTCCGTGCGGACGCCGACCGCGCCGGGGCGGCGCTGCGCGTCCCCACCGACCACGGGCAGGACGACGGCGCCGCGTGGGACCGCCTCGCGGCGGCCGCCGCCGCGCAGGCGGGCGCGGGGGCCGCGCCGGAGCCCGGGCGCGCGCCGCGACGGGCCCCGCTGCGCGGGGCGCCGCGACGGGCCCCGCTGCGCGGGGCGCTGCGCCGCCCGGCGGTGGCGGCGGCGGCGTTCGCCCTGGCCCTCGCGGGCGCCGGCACGGCGGCGGCGAACGACTGGCTGCAGGTCTTCCGCACCGAGCAGGTCGTCCCGGTCGCGCTCGGCACCGAGGACCTCGTCGAGCTGCCGGACCTCACGGCGTACGGGGAGGTGCGCTCCACCTCCCAGCCGCAGGTGCACCGGGTGGCGAGCGCGGCCGCGGCCGCGGAGGAGACCGGGCTCGACGTGCCCGAGGCGACGGTGCTGCCGCCGGGCGTCGGCGGCCAGCCGGAGTGGCAGGCCGGCGGCGAGGCCAGCGCCACGTTCACCTTCTCCGCGGACCGCGCCGCGCGGGCCGCCGCAGCGACGGGGGCCGACCTGCCGCCCGTACCGCCCGGGCTCGACGGCACCAGCGTGCGCCTCGACGCGGGGCCCGGCGTCGCCGCCGTGTGGAGCCAGCCGTCCGGCGTGCCCAGCCTGCTCGTGGGGCGCGCCGTCGCGCCCACCGCGTACTCCGACGGCGTGCCGTTCGAGCAGGTGCGCGACTACCTGCTCGGGCTGCCCGGGCTGCCCGCCGACCTGGCCGCGCAGCTGCGCGGCTTCACCGCCGACGGCACGACCCTGCCGCTGCCCGTGCCCGCCGACGCCGTCACCACGACGACGGCGGAGGTCGCCGGGGCGCCCGCGACGGTCCTGGAGACCCGCGACCGCGCCCTGGCCGCGGTCGTCTGGGTGCAGGACGGCGTGCTCACCGCGGTGGCCGGCGCGCTGGACGCCGACGAGGTGCTCGCCGTGGCGCGGGGGCTGCGCTGACCGTGGCCACCGACCCCGCCCTGCGCGAGGGCGCCGCGCGCCTCGTCGCCGACCTGCCCCCCGCCCCGGCCGTCTGGTGCTCGGGCCTGCGCAAGCGGTACGGGCGCCGCACCGCCGTCGCCGACGTCTCGTTCACCGTCGGCCGCGGCGAGGTGGTCGGGCTGCTCGGGCCGAACGGCGCCGGCAAGACGTCCGTCATCAAGATGCTGCTCGGCCTCGTGCACCCCGACGGCGGCGAGGCGCTGCTGCTGGGCCGGCCCACCGCCGAGCCGGCGGCGAGGGCCCGCGTGGGCTACCTGCCCGAGCTCTTCCGCTACCAGCCCTGGCTCACCCCGGCCGAGGTCCTCGCGCTGCACGTGCGCCTCGCCGGGCTGGCGGTGCCCGAGGCCGAGCAGCGCGAGCGGCTGGCGACCGTCGGCCTGGCCGGGCGCGCGCACGACCGCCTGGGCGGCTTCTCGAAGGGGATGCAGCAGCGCCTCGGCCTGGCGGTCGCGCTCGTCGCGCGGCCCGAGCTCGTCGTGCTCGACGAGCCGACGAGCGCCCTGGACCCGCTCGGGCGCGCCGACGTGCGCGACGTCGTGCTGGCGCTGCGCGCGCAGGGGGTGGCCGTGCTGCTCAACTCGCACCTCATCGGCGAGGTGGAGCGGGTCTGCGACCGGGTCGTCATCCTCGACCGCGGCCGGGTCGCCGCGGCGGGCACGCTCGCCGAGCTCCTCGGCCAGCGCGAGCTGCGCCTGCACCTCACCGACGTCCCGGCGGCG
The DNA here is from genome assembly GCF_003594885.1 of Vallicoccus soli. Lineage (NCBI taxonomy): Bacteria > Bacillati > Actinomycetota > Actinomycetes > Motilibacterales > Vallicoccaceae > Vallicoccus > Vallicoccus soli. The sequence continues at coordinate 190,795 of NZ_QZEZ01000006.1, read as the reverse complement.
GCCGCGGCCCGGCTGGCCGCCGCCGGCCCCGTGGAGCGGGAGGGCGACTGGTACGTCCTCGCCCTCCCCGCCGACCACGACGAGGGGGCCGTGCCCGACCTCGTACGGGACCTCGCCGCCCTCGGCGCGCGGGTCCACGCCGTCGAGCCGGCGCGGATCACCCTCGAGGAGCGCCTGCTGGGCATCCTCCGGGCCGGGCAGTCCGCCGACCACGGGAGCCCCTCGTGAGCACGACGCGCACCGTCCTCACCGTCGCCGCCCTCACCCTGCGCGAGGCCACCCGGCGCCGCGTCCTGCTGGCGCTCGCCGTGCTCACCGTGGCGCTGCTGGCGCTGAGCGGGTGGGGCTTCTCCCGGCTCGGCGCGGAGGTCGACGCCGGCGGCCTGACCAGCGGCCAGACCCGCCTCGTGGCCTCGCAGCTGCTCAACCTCGTCATGTTCGGCCTCAGCCTCGTCGCCGCGCTGGGCACCGCTTTCCTGGCCGGTCCCACGGTCTCCGGGGAGACGGAGTCGGGCGTCGCGCTGGCGGTGCTGGCCCGGCCGGTGCGGCGGGGCGCCGTGCTCCTCGGCAAGCAGCTCGGCCTGGTCGCCTTCGGCACCGGCTTCGTCGTGCTGGCCGGGCTCGCCCAGTGCCTGGTCGTGCGGGCCACGGTGGACTACTGGCCGCCCGAGCCCGCGGAGGCCCTGCTGCTGCTGGCGGGGCAGACGACGGTGCTGCTGACGCTGGGCGTGCTGCTGTCGACCGTCGTGTCCCCCATGGCCTCGGGCGTCGTGGCCGTCGGCCTCTTCGGCGCGGCCTGGGTCGCCGGCGTGGTCGGTGGCATCGGGCAGGCGCTCGGCAACGAGGGGGTCGAGCGGGTCGGCACGGTCTCGCGGATGCTCCTGCCGACCGACGGGCTGTGGCGCGGCGCCATGCACGCCCTGCAGGACCCCACCGCCCTGGCGCAGTTCGGGCCCGCCCTCGACGGGTTCCCGTTCCTGAGCCAGGCGCCGCTGACGACCGCGTACCTGCTGTGGGCCGCTGCCTGGGTGGCGATGGTGTGGGGGCTCGCGGCGCTGTCGTTCCAGCGCAGGGACCTGTGAGCCGCGCGACCGTCAGCGCCCGGGTGCGCCCGGGGGCTGCGCCTGGTGGACCGTGACGGCGTACCCGTCGGGGTCGGTGAGGGTGAACGCCCGCCCGAAGGGACCGTCGGCCGGCGGGACCGGGACGGGCACGCCGGCCGCGACGAGGGCTTCGTGCAGGCCCTGCGCGTCGTCGCTCGCCAGCCACAGCGCGACGCCGAGCCCCGGGCGCGGGGTCGCGGCGTCGAGGTCCACGCCCGGCAGGGGCTCGCGCACGGCCATCGGCACGGGGGTCGTGGCGAAGACGACGGCGCCGGGCGGGCTCGCGGGGGCGCGGCGCAGGCCGAGGCGGGTCTCGTAGAACGCCGCCGCGCGCTCCACGTCGCGCACCTGCAGGGCGATGAAGTCGGGTCCGGTGACGGTCACGGTGCTGCTCCTTGATGTCAGGACGTTGACATCCGGAGTATGTGTCAGGATCTTGACATGGGTCAAGCGGAGACGGTCGGGCCGGTCGACGCGTCGGTGGGGTACGCCCTCAAGCAGGCCGCCGTCGCGCTGCGCTCGGGGATGGACGCGGTGCTGCGCCCGCTCGAGCTCAGCGTGCCCCAGTACTCGTGCCTCGAGGTGCTCGCGCAGCGGCCCGGGCTGTCCAACGCCGAGCTCGCGCGCGCCACCTTCGTCACCCGGCAGGCAATGAACGGCGTGCTGCGGGGGCTGCAGGAGCGCGGCCTCGTCACGCGCCCCGCGGCGGCGCCGCACGGGCGCGCCCTGCCCACCCGGCTCACGCCGCGCGGCGAGGAGCTGCTCCTCGCGGCGAGCACCGCGGTGCGCTCGGTCGAGCGGCGCATGCTCGCCCCGCTCGACGGGGACCGGCAGCGCCGCCTCCGCGACGACCTCGCGGCCTGCGCCGCCGCGCTGGCGGGAGCACCCGGACCGATGAGCGCGGGCACCGACCGCGGTCTGCCGGGGGTACCGACCCCTGGCGACGAGGAGCAGCGATGAGCGAGCAGACCGGCAGCACGACGGCCACGGCCCCGGAGACCGGCTACGCGCCGGTCGGCGACCTGCGGGTCTACTACGAGCTCCACGGCTCCGGCGGCACGCCGCTGCTCCTCCTGCACGGCGGGCTGTTCGACATCGACCTGCAGTTCGGCGCGCTGCTGCCCGGGCTCTCCGGGGGCCGCCGCGTGGTGGCCGTCGACCTGCAGGGGCACGGGCGCACCGGCGACGTCGACCGGCCCCTCACCAGCGCCGGCCTGGCGTCCGACGTCGTCGGGGTGCTCGAGCACCTCGGCATCGGGCAGGTCGACCTCTTCGGGTTCAGCGTCGGGGGCGCGGTCGCGCTGCGCCTGGCGATCGAGCAGCCGCAGCTCGTCCGCCGGCTCGTCGTGTCGTCGGTCTCGTACCACCCGGACGGGGACCGCCCCGAGAACGCCGAGGCGGTCGGCGCCATGACCGTCGACATGATCGCCGGCACGCCGATGGAGCAGGAGTACCGGCGCAAGGCGCCGGACCCCGGGCGCCTGCAGGACCTGCTGGACAAGCTCGGGGCGTTCGACGAGGGCTTCCCCGGGTGGTCCGACGAGGACGTTCGGGGCATCGCGGCCCCCACGCTCATCACCGTGGGCGACTGCGACATGGTCACCCTGGAGCACGCGGTCCGCTTCCTGCGCCTGCGCGGCGGGGACGTCAACGGCGACTTCGTGGGGGTCCCCGCCTCGCAGCTGGCCGTCTTCCCGGGGACGACCCACTTCACGGGCCTCGGCCGCACCGCGATGGTGCTCGACGCCGTGACGGCCTTCCTCGACGCGCCCGACGCCGCGACCGGCGCCTAGGTGGTGCGTCCCTCCCGCACCCGCGCCAGCCACGCCTGCGCGTCGCGGAACCCGGCGTCGTCCGGCGCGGTGCCCGGGCGCGCGGCGTCGGCCCGCGGGTACGACCCGAGGAAGCGCACGTCCGCGCAGACGCGGCGCAGGCCCATGAGCGCCTCGCCGACCCGGGCGTCGTCCACGTGGCCCTCCGCGTCGATGGAGAAGCAGTAGCGGCCGAGCCGCTCCCCCGTCGGGCGCGACTCGATCCGGGTGAGGTTCACCCCGCGCACGGCGAACTCCGTGAGGACCTCGAGGAGCGCGCCGGGGTGGTCGTCGGCGATGTACGCGACGACGGTGGTGCGGTCGTGCCCCGTGGGGAGGGGCGCGCCGCCCGGGCGGCCGACGAGCACGAAGCGGGTCACCGCGTCGCGCACGTCGCCGATGCCGTCGGCCAGCACCTCGAGGGCGTACCGGTCGGCCGCCAGCGGCGAGGAGATCGCGGCGTCGAAGGCCGCGTCCTGCGCGACGGCCTGCGCCGCTGCCGCCGTCGAGGCCGCCGGCACGACGTCGGCCTGCGGCAGCGTCGCCGACATCCACCCCCGGCACTGGGCCAGCGCGTGCGGGTGGCTCGCCACCGTACGGACGTCGGCAAGCGCTGTCCCGCTCCGGGCGCACAGCACGAACCGCACCGGCAGGAGCACCTCGCGCAGGACCATGAGCGGGTCGCCCGTGGCGAGCGCGTCGAGGGTCGTCGACACCGCCCCCTCGACGCTGTTCTCGATGGGCACCATCGCCGCGTCGGCGTCGCCCGCGCGCACCGCGTCGAGCGCTGCGGTGATGGTCGGCAGCGGCTCGAGGACCGCGCGGCCCGCCGCGGGCAGCGTGCGGAGCGCCTGCTCGGTGAACGTGCCCTCCGGGCCGAAGTAGGCGTAGCGGGCGGTCGGGGTCCCAGGCACGCGCACAGCGTAGGCAGCGCGGTGCCCGGCGTTCACGCACCGGCACCCGGGGGGCCACGCGGCCCTCACGCGGGACCGCGAGCGTACGCACGACCGCAGGCAGCGACGACGAGGAGCCGGACGTGCAGGGACAGGGCGTGGACCGCAGGAGCGCGCTGAAGGCGGGGGCCGGTGCCCTCGCGCTGGCGGGGGTCGGGCAGGCGGCGGCGCCGGGCGCCGCCGCCCCGGCAGCGGCCGCCGCGCCGGACCCGCGGCTGCGCTTCGGCCGCGACGGGCGCTTCCGGATCGTCCAGTTCAACGACACCCAGGACGACCAGCGCACGGACCGGCGCACCCTCGAGCTCATGGGCCGGGTGCTCGACCAGGAGCAGCCCGACCTCGTCGTCCTCGTGGGCGACAACATCACCGGCGGGCCGACGGACCGCCGCGAGGTGCAGCAGGCGCTCAACAACGTCGTGCAGCAGATGGAGCAGCGCCGCATCCCGTGGGCCGCGACCTTCGGCAACCACGACGAGGACTCGCTGGAGCAGGCGGGCGTCGACGAGGCCGAGATGCTGCGCTTCTTCCGCCGCTACCGCTGGAACGTCAACCCGAAGGGCGCGAGCGGCGTCACGGGCACCGGCAACGGCGTCGTCCTCGTGCAGGGCTCGCGCGGCGGGCGCCCCGCCGCCGCCGTGTGGCTCGTGGACAGCGGGCGCTACGCCCCGGAGCAGATCGCCGGCCAGGACTTCGAGGGCTACCCGACGTGGGACTGGATCCGGGCGGACCAGGTGCGCTGGTACCTCGAGCAGTCGCAGGCCCTGGAGCGCCGCCACGGCGGCCCCGTGCCCGGCGTCCTCTACTGCCACATCCCGCTGTGGGAGCACCGGCACATGTGGTTCGCCAGCCCGGACAGCCGCACCGGGGCGGACCACGCGCGCGCGGTCGCCAAGCACGGCATCGTCGGCGAGCGCAACGAGGACGAGTGCCCCGGGCCCTTCAACTCCGGCATGTACGCCGCCCTGCAGCACCGCGGCGACGTCAGGGCGGTCCTCTGCGGCCACGACCACGTCAACACGTACGTCGGCGACTACTACGGCATCCTCCTCGGCTACGGCCCCGGCACCGGGTTCGGGACGTACGGCCTCGGCGGCGAGGAGCGCAACCGGCTGCGCGGGGCGCGGGTGCTCGACCTCGACGAGCGCCTCGACGGGCTCGTCGCGGGTACGCGGAACGTGTTCGCCGCCGACCTCGGCATCGACCTCGCCGCCGACGACCAGAGCGCCGACCCGCTGCCGCTGCCCCGGGGCTGGTGAGCACCGGGGCCCTGCGCGCACGACCACCGCGGGAGGAGGGGGTGCGGCGCGGGCCGGGTCGCCCGGCACCCCCTCGTCCCGGGGCGCCCGGACGGCGGCCCGCGCACTAGCGTGCCAGCCATGGACCGGGAGCACGTGCGGGCCCTGCTCGCGGAGGTCGCCGCCGGGGGCGTCGACGTCGACGCCGCGCTCCGGCGGCTGGCCGCGCCGCTGGCCGGCGTCGACGACCTCGGCTACGCCCGCCTCGACACGCACCGGGCGCTGCGCACCGGCGACCCCGAGGTCGTGTACGGCGAGGGCAAGTCCCCCGCGCAGGTGGTCGAGATCCTGGGCCGGCTCCGCGCGGCCCACCCGGACCGGCCGGCCCTCGCCACCCGCCTCGACGCCGAAGCCCTGGCTGCCGTCGCCGCCGCGCACCCGGGGGCGCTGCTCGACGCCCAGGCCCGCTGCGCGGCGCTCGGCGACCTGCCCGCGCCGCGGGGCTCGGTCGTCGTGGTGGCCGCGGGCACGACCGACGCGCCGGTCGCCGCGGAGGCCGCCCTCGTCGCGCGGGTGTCCGGCGCCGGGGTGCGCCGGGTCGACGACGTCGGCGTGGCCGGGCTGCACCGGCTGCTCGCCGTCCGCGACGAGCTCGACGCCGCCGACTGCCTCGTCGTCGTGGCCGGCATGGAGGGCGCGCTGCCCAGCGTCGTCGGCGGGCTGACCGGGGTGCCGGTGGTGGCGGTGCCCACCAGCGTCGGGTACGGCGCCGCCTTCGGCGGCCTCGCCGCGCTGCTCGGGATGCTCAGCTCGTGCGCGCCGGGCGTGGTCGTGTGCAACATCGACAACGGCTTCGGCGCCGGCCTCTTCGCCGCGCGCGTCGCCCGGCGGGCGGCCGGGTGAGCCGGCTGCTCTGGCTCGACGCCGGCAGCGGCGCGAGCGGCGACATGCTGCTCGGCGCGCTGCACGACCTCGGCGCGCTCGACCTCGCGGCGCTGGTCGCGGCCCTCGGCGTCGACGTCGAGGTGGCCGCCGAGCCGGTGGACCGGGCGGGTCTGCGGGCGACCCGCGTCCACGTCCGCCCCGGCCCCGACCAGCCGCACCGCCGGCTCGCCGACGTGATCGCCCTGCTCGACGCAGCGGACCTGCCGGGGCCGGTGCGCGACCGCGCCGCCGCGGTCTTCGGCCGCCTCGCCCGGGCCGAGGCCGCCGTGCACGGCACCGCCCCGGAGGAGGTGCACTTCCACGAGGTCGGCGCCGTCGACGCGCTCGTCGACGTCGTCGGCGCCTGCTGGGGGCTGCACGCCCTGGGCGCCGAGGTCCGCAGCACGCCCGTGGCCCTGGGCGGCGGCACCGTGCGGGCGGCGCACGGCGTCCTGCCCGTGCCCGGACCCGCGGTGCTGCGCCTCCTCGCCGACGGCGCGGTGCCCGCCCACGGCGGGCCGGTCGACGTGGAGCTGTGCACCCCCACCGGGGCCGCGCTGCTCGCCGAGCACGTCACCGGCTGGGGCCCCATGCCCCCGCTCGTGGTCGCCGCCGTCGGCACCGGGGCGGGCGGCCGCGACCTGCCGGGGCGTCCCAACGCGCTGCGCGCGGTGCTGGGGACGCCCCTCGAGGAGGGGGACGGGACCCCGTACGCGGTGCTGCTCGAGACGAACGTCGACGACCTCGACCCCCGGCTGTGGCCCGGGGTGCTCGCCGCGCTGCTCGCCGCGGGCGCGTCGGACGCGTGGCTCACCCCGGTGCTCATGAAGAAGGGCCGGCCGGCGCACACGCTCTCGGTCCTGTGCGCCCCCGAGCGCGCCGCCGCTTGCCGGCGCGCGGTGTTCACCGGCACCACCACCCTCGGGCTGCGCGAGCAGCGGGTCGCCAAGCACGCGCTCGAGCGGGCCTTCCGCGAGGTGCGGGTGGGCGGGGAGCGCGTCCGGGTCAAGCTCGGCCTCCTCCACGGCGCGGTCGTCACCGCGCAGCCGGAGTGGGAGGACGTCGCCGCCGCCGCGCGGGCGCTCGGCCGGGCCGAGCGCGCGGTGCTCGAGGAGGCCGCGGCCGCCGCCCGCGCATGATCGCGGCGGGGGCGTCGGGGAGGATGGGCCGCGATGGACCTCCTCGTCGCGGCGACCGCGTTCGCCCTCCTGCTCCCCGTCGAGCTCCCCGACAAGACGATGGTCGCGACCCTCGTGCTGTCCACGCGCTACCCGGCCCTGCCGGTGTGGATCGGGGTCTCGGCGGCCTTCCTCGTGCAGACGGTCATCGCCGTGACCGCCGGCGGCCTGCTCTCGCTGCTGCCGCAGCGGCCCGTCATCGCCGCGGCCGCGCTGCTGTTCCTCGCCGGCGCGGTGCTGCTGTGGCGCACCGCCGGCAGCGCCGACGAGGACGAGGCCGAGGCGGAGGAGGAGTTCGCCGGGCGCGGGCCCGCGCGCGCCGGCGGGCTGCGCGCGGCCGGGGCGAGCTTCCTCGTCCTCTTCCTCGCCGAGTGGGGGGACCTGTCCCAGTTGCTCACCGCGGGGCTCGCGGCCCGCTACGGCGACCCGGTCAGCGTCTTCGCCGGGGCCTGGCTCGCGCTCGTCACCATCGCCGGCATCGCCGTGCTGCTCGGGCGCGCGCTGCTCGCGCGGGTCCGGCTCTCCACCATCCGCCGGGTCGCCGCCGGCGTCTGCCTCGTCCTCGCCGCCGTCACGGGGCTGGAAGCGGCCGGCGCGCTCTGAGCCGCCGCCGGTCGCGGCCCCGCTGCCCGAGCACCACGAGCAGCGCGAGCGCGCCCAGGCAGTACGCCTGCTGCAGCAGCCGCCCCCACCACTGCGGCCCGTCGCCGACCAGCACCGCGACGCCGGTCCAGGGCAGGGGCAGCGCGAAGAGCGCCGCGGCGGCCGCCGCGGCCGCGACCCGGCGCCACGAGCGCCCGTCCCCCGCCAGCGCGCCGAGCGCGACGACGACCCAGGCCAGGTGGTGGATCCAGGCCACCGGGCTGAGCAGCACCGAGAGCAGCCCGACGAGCGCGACCGCCCGCACCTCGTCACCGGCACGGGCGGCGCGGGCCGCGGCGCGGAAGCCGTACCAGGCCACCGCCGCCACGGCGGCCAGCCAGAGGGCGGTGCCGGCGGCGCCGCCCGGGCCGAGGCGCAGGAGCACCCCCCGCAGCGCCTGGTTGGAGGTCCCCGCGTTGGCGCCGAGCCGGTCGCTGTCGAGCAGCGCCCGGGTCCAGTAGTCCCAGGACGCCTCGGGCAGCGCGAGGGCGGCGAGCACGGTCAGCGCCGCCGCGGTGGCGAGCGCCGTCAGCGCGGCGCGGCGTCGGCCGGCGACCCACAGGTGCACGAGGAAGACGCCCGGGGTGAGCTTGAGGGCGGTCGCCGCGCCGACGAGCGCCCCGGGGCGCCGGCGCCGGTGGTCGGCGAGGCACAGGGCGACGAGCAGCACCCCGACCTGCCCGAAGGCCAGCCCGTCCTCGACCGGCTGCAGCCGGCAGGCGGCCCCCGCGAGCGCGCCGAGCGCCGCGGGCCGCCACCGCCCCGCCCGCGCGAGCAGCGGGGCCCAGGCCAGGTGCACCACGAGCACGAGCAGGGCGACCTGCCCGAGCGTCCAGGCGACGTCGACGACCCCCGCGGGGAGCAGGGCCAGCGGCAGCGCGCCGAGGGCCGCCACCGGCGGGTACGTGAACGGCAGCAGGTCGGGCACCGGCGTCAGGTGCTCGTAGAGCGGCTCCCCCGCGAGCAGCGACTGCCCCGCCTCGCGGTAGACCCGCAGGTCCACCAGGCGCTCCCACCACGGCGCCAGCAGCGCCGCGCGCACCGGCGCCCAGGCCAGGGCGGCGAGCAGCAGCGCCCCGACGAGGTGCGGCAGGGCCCGGCGCACCGCGAGCCTCAGGCCGGCACCGGCGTGCGCGGCGGGGCCTCCACGACGCGGGTCCGCGGTCGGGCTCCCGCCACCGACAGGCCCACCACGACCGCGGCGGCGAGCGCCACGCCCAGCACCTGCGTGCCGCTCAGCGGGTCGGCGCCGAGGAAGAGGACGGGGACCAGCGCCGCCGTCAGCGGGAACGCCAGCTCGCACAGCGTCGCCACCATCGCCGGCGTCGTGCGCAGCCCCCGGTAGTAGAGGAGCAGGGCGAGCAGGCCCGGCACGAGCGCCAGCGCCGCGATGGTCGGGGCCTGGTCGGCGCGCACCGCGAGGTCCGCGCCGAGCAGCGCCGCCATGGCCGCCGCCCCGACGAGGCCGCCCGCGAAGCGCAGCGCCGTGAGCTGGCGGGGCGCGAAGGACGGCGCGAGGTAGCGCCCGAGGACCGTGCCGAGCGCCCACAGCACCGCCGCGCCGAGGCCGAGCAGCGCGGGGCGGGCCTCGGCCACGCTCACGTCGAGCGGGTCGCGGAAGGCGATGAGCCAGGCCCCGGCCAGGCCGGCGAGCAGGAAGGGCCCGTACGCCCGCCCTGGCCGCTCGCCGAGCAGCAGCCACGCGGCGAGCACGGCCACGAGGGGCTGCGCCTTCTGCAGCAGGACGGGCGTGACGAGGTCGTCGCGGAACGCCTGGGTGAAGAGCAGCGTCGCCACCGCGGAGGCGCCGACGCCGATGACGGCGACCGCGAGCACGGCGCGCCAGCCCGCGCGGCGCAGCACCGCGACCGCCCCCGGCAGCGCGGCGCCCGTCACGGCGACGAGCACCACGTGCTCCCAGAGCACGACCGTCGCCGCGTCGAGCTCGCGCGCCGGGTCGCTGCGGAAGAGCGCGTCGGTGCCCCAGAGCACCGCGCCGGCCGTGACGAGCAGGGCGCCCCCGGCCCCGGCGGTCCTCGTGCGCACGCGCCCACCCCTCCCGGGCCGGGGGCGACGGCCCGGCCCGCGCCCGATCCTCCCCGACGGGCGCCGCGGGGCGCAGCGCGGGGCGCCCGCGGCGCCCGACCCCGCGCGCCGCCTAGCCTGGGGCGGGTGGAAGCGCTGCGCCGGACCCTCGCCGCGGTGCCCGCCGTGCTCGCCCCCGTGCTCGCCGCGGTGCTCCCTCCCCTGCTCGCCGCGGTGCTCGCCGGGCTCGTCGCGCTGCTCGCCCTGCCGCTCCTGGCCGGCGGCGCCGCCGCGTCCACGCCCCCCGCCGGCCCCGCCCCCGCGACGCCCGCCCCCGCGACGCCCGGGCCGGCGAGCCCGGCCCCCGGCGCGACCGGCCCGCGCCCCGTCGTGCTCGTGGGCGTGCCCGGGCTGCGCTGGGAGGACGTCGACGCGGCGACCACCCCCGCCCTGTGGCGGCTGGCGGGCGAGGGCGCCGTCGCCGCGCTGTCGGTGAAGTCGGTGCGCGGCCCGGTGACCTGCCCCGCGGACGGCTGGCTCGTGGTCGGGGCGGGGCAGCGCGTCGCCGTGCCCGCCCCCGAGGCGCCGGAGGACCCCGCGCCCGACGCCCCCGACCCGGGCCCGCCCCCCGCCTGCGCGCCGGTGCCCGAGCCCGCGCCGGAGCCTGGCGGCGGAGCGGTCGTCCCCGGCGTGCCGGCGCTCGTCGAGCGGGCGCGGGCGGACGACTACGGCGCCGTGGTCGGCCTGCTCGCGCAGCGCCTGGCCGCGACCGGCACGTGCGCCACCGCCGTCGGGGACGGCGCCGCCCTCGCCCTCGCCGACCAGCGGGGCCGGGTCGGCCGGTGGCTCCCCGGCGACGCCGCGCTCGCCACCGGCGACCTCACGGCGTGCCCGCTCACCGTCGTCGACGCGGGCGCGGTCGTCGAGCCCGGGCTCCTCGGGCCCGGGCCGGTGCCGCCGCGCGCGGAGCAGGCGGCCGCCGCCGACGCCCGGCTCGCGGAGGTCCTCGACGCGGCCCCCGAGGACGCCGTGGTCCTCGTCGCCGGTCCCGGCGACGCCGCCCCGGCCGACCCGCACCTGTCGGTCCTGGTCGCGTCCGGGGGGCCGTACGAGGACGCCTGGCTCACCACCACCTCGACCCGCCGGCTCGGCCTGGCGCAGCTCACCGACGTGCTGCCCACGCTGCTCCAGCAGCTCGGGGTGCCGCAGCCGACCGCGGCGGTGGGGCAGGAGGTGCGCCCCGCCGGGGACCGCCCGCCGCCCGCGGAGGCCGTCGACGAGCTGCGCGACCTCGACACCGCGGCGCAGGTCGCCGACGCGGCGCGGGGGCCGTACTTCACCGTCCTCGTCGGCAGCCAGATCGTCCTGTACGGCGGCGCGGCGGTCGCCCTGCGCCGGCGGTGGGCCGCGGACCGCGGGACGGTGCTGCGCGGCACCCGCGCCGCCGCGCTGGCCTTCGGCGCCATGCCGGTGGCGACCTTCCTCGCCCAGACCGTGCCGTGGTGGCGCCAGGACCACCCCGTCGTCGTCCTCGTGGCCGCCGTGCTCGGCTGGATGGCGGTGCTCACCGCCGCGGCGCTGCTCGGGCCGTGGCGGCGCTCGGTCGTGGGGCCGATGGGCTTCGTCGCCGTCGTCACCGCGGTCGTGCTCGGCGCCGACATCGTCACCGGGTCGCAGCTGCAGCTGAGCTCGCTCATGGGCTACTCGCCGCTCGTGGCCGGGCGGTTCTACGGCTTCGGCAACGTCCCGTTCGCGCTCTTCGCCGCGGCGAGCACCATCGCCACCGCCGTCGTCGCGCAGCCGCTGGTGCGCCGCGGCCGGCGGAGCGAGGCGGGGCTCGTCGCGGTCGCGGCCGGGCTCGTCGCCGTGCCGGTGATCGGCGTGCGGGGGGCCGACTTCGGCGGCGTCATCGCGATCGTCCCGGGCTTCGCGCTGCTCGCCATGACGCTGGCGGGGATCCGGGTCACGCTGCGCCGGCTCGTCGCCGTCCTGCTGCTCGGCGCCGTGACCGTGGCCGTCCTCGCCGTCGTCGACTGGACCCGGCCCACCCCGACGCACCTCGGCCGGTTCGTCCAGCAGGTCCTCGACGGCGAGGCCTGGCAGGTGGTGGTGCGCAAGGTCGACGCGAACATCTCCATCCTGCGCGTCAACCCGTGGCTCTCGAGCCTCGTCCCGCTGGGCGCGGCGTTCCTCGTGCTCGTCCTCATGCGGCCGGTGAAGTGGCGGGCCGCGGCCCTGGAGCTGGCGTACGAGCGCGCCCCCGGGCTGCGGCCCGCGGTCGTCGGCGCGACGACCGCGCTCGTGGTCGGCGCGCTGGTCAACGACTCCGGCGTCGCGGTGCCCGCGGCCGGGCTCGTCGTGGCCCTGCCGCTCGTGCTCGCCGCGTGCGTCAGCGCGCTCGTGCAGGCGGACGCGGGCGCTCGCCCGACTGGCGGCCCGGGAGGGCCGGGCGGCCCGGGCGGCCCGGGCGGCCCGGGCGGCGCAGCGCCAGGTGGAGCACCAGCAGCAGCAGGGCCAGCCCCAGCCAGGGGGTGACGACGGAGCGCCAGGCGAGCACCGCGTCGTGGACGGCGTCGCCCGGGACGCTGCGCCCGGGCACGTACGCGAGGGCCGCCCCGGTGGTGCGCAGCAGCGCGACCAGGTCGAGCGCGCTGGCCGGCAGCAGGGCGAGCGGCGCCCAGAGGGCGGCGTCGTACCAGGGCAGGCTGTAGGGGGCGCACAGCACCCAGGCCCCGCAGAGCAGCGCGCCGGCGCGCGCGGCGGACTGCACCCGGTCCGCCGCCGGCGGGGCGGGGACCAGCCGGGCCAGCGCGAGGGCGACGAGCGCGGTCAGCGCCCAGGCGCCGAGGCCGATGAGGGGGCGGGACAGCTCGCTGCCCAGGGCGCCGTCGAGGGTGCCCTCGAGCAGGTGCCAGGGGCTGCCGAGGGAGACGTACCGCGACGCCGCGCGCAGCTGGTCGAGCGCGTGCGGGCCGGCGAGGGCGTACGCGGGCAGCAGGACGAGCGCGCCGCCGGCCGCGAGCCGGGCGAGGTCGCGCGGGGCCGCCCGCACCGCCCAGGCCGCGGCGAGCGCGAGCAGGAGGGTCGAGGCCTTGGTGCCGGCCGCCGCCCCGAGCAGCGCCCCGGCGAGCAGCGGCGAGCGGCGCAGGGCCGCGAGGCCGGCCACCCCGAGCGCCACCGCCAGCCCGTCCACGTGCGCGCCGGCGACGACGAGCAGCAGCACGAGCGGGTTCAGCGCCCACAGCAGCACGGCGCGGGCGCGGCGGACCGGGTCGCGGCGCGCCGTGCGGAGCAGGACCACGCCGGCACCGACCACCGCCGCGGCGTTGAGCAGCGCCAGCCACGTCACCGTGGCGCCGAGGCCCGCGCCGCCGAGCGCGGAGGCCAGCGCCTGCTCGGCGGTGGCCACGGGGCCGTACACCGAGGTCGTCGCGCGCCACGGCTCCTCCACCGCCGACGCCACCGGGTCGGTGCCCCCGCGCCAGGCGTCGGGCGGGTCGGCGTACGGGTCGCCGCCCTGCGCCGCGATCCGCCCGTAGGCGGCGTAGCTCAGGTGGTCGGCGGAGCCGAGCGGCGGGAGCAGGGCCAGCGCCGCCGCGGCGAGGGCGCCGGCGGCGAGCAGGCGCCGCGGGTCGGGCCGCCAGCCGCGGCGCAGCGCGCGCAGGGCGAGCGCGAGCCCGGCGGCACCGGTGCCGACGGCACCGGCGTGCAGGGCGGTGACGAGCCAGGGGTGCGGGTCCGCCGCCAGGTGCAGCGGGAACGCGCCCGGCCCCGGGTCGGGCACCGCGACGGACGGGCCGAGGAGGCCGACGGCCGCGGTGAGCAGGACGGACAGGCCGACGAGCGCGAGCGCCGCGCCGCCGCCCGTGCGGCGCCTCCCGCCCCCGTGCGGGTCCCCGGGGGGCGGGGCCACCGGCGGCGGGTCCCCGGGCGGCGGGGCCCCGGGCGGCGGGGCCGCGGGCGGCTCAGCCGCGGGCACGGCGCGGGACCACGCGGCGCGCGGCGAGGGCCCGCGCGACGTCGCGCCACTGCCGGGCGCGGTGCAGCTGGGCGCGCAGGTCGGTGCCCGTGACGCGGTGGTGCAGGTCGACCTCCACCTCGCGCACCCGCAGGCCGCGGCGCAGCAGGTCGACGGTGAGCCCGGTCTCGACGCCGAACCCCGGGGCGAGGGGCAGCGCCGCCTCGAACGCCTCGCGGGTCAGGCAGCGCTGGCCGGACAGCGGCTGGGTCGCCTCCCACCCGGTCGCGGCGCGGATGCCGTCGCGGGCGAGCCGGACCACGAGGCCGTGCCCGCCGCCGGCGCGGCGCTGGGGCGGGAGCACGGCGATGGTCATGTCGGCGGCGCCGGCGAGCACCGGCGGCACGAGCGGGCCGGCGGCCGCGGCCGACGCCTCGAGGTCGGCGTCGAGGAAGAGCAGGGCGCGGGGCGCGGTCGCGCCGTCGCGGGCCTCGAGGACCCGGACGAGCTCGCCCCCGGTCTCCATGGCCCCGGCCTTGCCGTGCGGGACGGGGTGGCGCACCACGGTGGCGCCGGCGGCGGCGGCGAGCTCGCCGGTGCGGTCGCTCGAGCCGTCGTCGACGACGACGACGAGGTCCACCCCGGGGAGCTCCCCGGCGGCACGGACGGTCGCGGCGATGCGCTGCGCCTCGTCCTTGGCGGGGATGACGACGGCGACGCTCTGCACGCGGCCCAGGGTAGGTGCTGGCCCCGGGGGCCCGGCCCGCGCGGCGCGCCGGGACGGTGCGGGTGCGGGGCGTTGGAGGGCCCGGCCGCTACCGACGGGGGATGCAGCAGCGACCGGGCCGTGAGCAGGAACCTACGGCAGCGGAGGTGCGTTCGGTGGCGCCCCACCGGCTCCTTGACCGGAACTTGACCGTGCAACGGCCTGCCCGCAGCGGGCCTCAGCGCAGCGTAAGCTGGCGGTTCAGCAGCCCCGCGCGGGCCCCGCGCTCGGCCTCGGTCAGCGGCGCGCTGCTCGCCAGGGCCTCGTCGAGCCGGCGGCCCCAGGCCTCGGCCGGCTCCTCGAGCGCCTCGGCCGAGGAGTCCAGCGGCAGGTCCCAGACCGGCACCAGCAGGCCGTGGGCGCGGAAGGAGCCGACGAAGCGGGTGCCCCCGCCGAGCCCGGAGGCACCGGCGGCGTGCAGCCGGGCGAGCGCGTCGAGCAGGGCCTCCTCCGGGTGGGGCAGCACCCAGCGCAGGTGGGCGCGGTCGCGCAGCCGGCACCAGTACGCCGCCTCGACGCTCGTCAGCCGCTCGGTCGGGACGACCGCGGCGTTGGCCCGCTCCAGGCTGGCCGCGACCTCGGGCCCGCCGTCGGCGCCCTCGACCCAGAAGTCGAAGCCCTCGTGCACGGTGACCCGCAGCGGCGCCGACGGGTCGAGGACGTCCTGCAGGCGCGGCCCCGGCCCGGGCAGGCCGGCCGGCGGGACGGGCGTGCCCGGCTCGGCGGCGAGGGCGCGGAGCAGCGCGTGGGCGACGTCGCGGCTGACGTCGCCGGAGCCCGCCTGGGTCTGCAGCCCGACGAGCACCTCGCCGCTCTCGCGGCGCAGCGCCGGCCACGCCATCGGCAGGACGGTGGCCAGGCGGACCTCGACGCCCTCCACCGCGTGCTCCGGGGCCAGCGCCAGCGGCGAGGTCGCCGCCGGGACCACCTCGCGCAGGGCCACCCAGTCGCACTCGGAGGGGACGCCCTCGAAGGGGCGGCGCACCAGGGCGTCCGCCGCACGGCCCGCCCCGCGGCCGTGGCACGCCTTGTAGCGGCGCCCGGAGCCGCAGGGGCACGGCTCGCGCCCGCCGACGACGGGGACCTCCTCGTCCGGGGCGAGGACGGGGGCGGTCACGGCGGCGCGGCGTGCGGCCTTCTTGCCCATGCGGGGGGGCTCCTCGGGAGGGGTGGCGGGTGCGGGCACGGCCCGCCCCGGCGCCGCGGGGGTCGCGCACGCCCACCGGGCGGACCGGCTGGCGATCCTAGCGCCGCGCGGCGCCGCCGCCCTGCTGCTGCTGGTCGTCCACGACCGCCCAGACGGTGATGGTCCCGGCCTCGTCGAGCACGCCCCAGTCGCTCGCCAGGTCGTCCACGATGCCCAGCCCGCGCCCGCCGGTCGCCGACATCGTGCTCGTGCCGGCGTGCGGGCGGGTCGGGGCGCCGCCGTCGGTCACGGCGACCTGGACCGAGCGCGGCGTCGTCGTCCAGCGCACCCGCAGCCGGCCGGAGGGCAGCGGCCGCGCGTGCTTGAGCGCGTTGCTGAGGATCTCGCTCAGGACGAGGACGGCGTCGTCGACCACGTGCTCGGGCACGTGGCGCGCCCGCAGCTCGCTGGACAGCTCGCGCCGGGCCGCGCCGACGCTCGACGCGGTGAACGGGACGAGGACCGTGGACGTCAGGACGACCCCCTCGGACGCTGTGCGCACGTACGCCTCTTCCCCTCGACCGCCACCGGACAGGGAGTGCCCCGCGGTCACCCTCCGGAAACGACCCGGGGCTGGACGGGACGGCGGGTGTGCGCTAGTGCACGTCCCGGGCGTAGTCGTCGGCCAGCCGCTCGATGTCGTCCTCGTCGAAGGTGCCGTACGCGATCTCGAGGAACCGGCCGCGGACCTCGCCGGGGTTGGAGACCCGGTGGGTGCTGCCCCGCGGGATCCACACCTTGTCCCCGGGCTCGCAGCGGGTCAGGGCTCCGTCGACCTCCACGAGGAGCGGGACGTCGAGCACGGTCCAGTACTCGTCGCGCAGCCGGTGGCGCTGCAGGCTCAGCCGGTGCCCGGGGTCGACCGCGATGATCTTCACGGTGACCTCCTCGCCGTGGCAGAGCCGCTCGAAGCTGCCCCAGGGCCGGTGGTCGACGACGGCCTCGCCGCTCGGGTCCTCCCGGCACGGCCCGCTCACCGCGCGCGCCACCACCTCGCTGCTCACGCCCGCCTCCTCCACCCGCGTCGCCCGCTCCATGCCCCGCACCCTAGGTCGCCGGTCCCCCCTCGGCGCCGATACCGCTCTCTAGCGCGTCCGCTAGAGAGCGCCAGACGGCCCGATCGGCTCACCCGTGCGCCCGCAGGTAGCGGCCGAAGTGGGGCACGGTGAAGGCGATGGACCCGCGCTCGCCGCTGTAGACCAGGCCTTTCTTCAGCAGCGCGTCGCGCGCCGGGCTCAGGCTCGACGGCTTGCGCCCGAGCGCCTCGGCCACGGCGGACGTCGGCACCGGGCCGTCCGCCCCGGCGTGCCGCTCGACCGCGAGGTCGGCCATGGCCCGCATGTACTCCCGCTCGGCCGGGGTGGCGCGCTCGTACCGGCTGCCGAAGAACCCCACCGCCAGCTCCTCCTCGGCCTCGGGCGCGGCCACCCGCACGTCCTGCGCGGTGACCGGCGAGACCGGAGCGAGGTCCCAGGCGGCCTTGCCGTACGCCTGCACGAAGTAGGGGTAGCCGTCGGTCGCGGCGTAGAGCTCGTCGAGGGCGCCCTGGTCGAACTCGACCCCCTCCTCCTTCGCCGGCAGCACGAGCGCGAGGTCGGCGGCCTGCCGGTCGAGCCGGTCGATGCGGAGGTAGCGGAACAGCCGCTCGCTGTACGACTTGCTCGCCGAGAGCACCGCGGGCAGGTGCGGCAGGCCCGCGCCGACCACGATGAGCGGCGCCCCGGTCTGGGACAGCTCGTGGCACGCCGCGCACAGGGCCGACACGTCGTCCGGGGGCACGTCCTGCATCTCGTCGACGAAGAGCGCGATGCCGACCCCGACGTCGCGGGCGACCGCGGCGGCGTCGGACAGCAGCTCGACGAGGTCGATCTCGATGTCCCCCGAGTCGGCGCGCCCGCGGGCCGCGGGGACGTCGATGCCCGGCTGCCAGCTCCTCGCCGCGCCCTTGGGCGGGGCGGGGTCGCGCAGCGCGAAGGCCTTGAGCACCCCGAGGAACGCGTCGACCCGCTCCGGGTCGCGGTGGCGCGGGGCCACCTCGCGCACGGCCATGTGCAGGGCGCTGGCCACGGGCCGGCGCAGCGACTGGTCGGGGCGGGCCTCGACCTTGCCGGTGCCCCACAGCCGCTGGATCGCCTGCGAGCGCAGGGCGTTGAGCAGGACGGTCTTGCCGACGCCGCGCAGGCCGGTCAGGACGAGGCTGCGCTCGGGGCGGCCGCGGGCGACCCGCTCGAGCACGACGTCGAACTGCGCGAGCTCGCGGTCGCGGCCGGCCAGCTCGGGCGGGCGCTGACCGGCGCCGGGGGCGTACGGGTTCCGGACGGGGTCCACGATCGGAGCCTATGGGCCCGTCTAGCCCTGGCCCGAGAGGCGCGTAGAGCCCGCTCGACGTGTCGCGCGGGCGGCTCGGGCGGCGGGTCAGCCGACGTACGGCTCGTGGTCCCCCTCGGCGACCATCGGCCGGCCCGCCGCCTCCCAGGCGTGCATGCCGCCGGACAGGTTCACCGTCGAGAGCCCCTGCGCGTTGAGCCACGCGACCGCCTGCGCGGAGCGCCCGCCGCTGCGGCACACGACGAGGACGTCGCGGTCGCCGGGGACCTCCGCCAGCCGGGCCGGCAGCTCGGCGAGCGGCACGTGCAGCGCGCCCTCCACGTGGCCGGCGGCCCACTCGTCGTCCTCGCGGACGTCGAGGACGGGGACGCCGTCGGGCACCTGCTCGGGCCGCACGGCCGGGACACGGGTCATCGCCACGCGCCCGATCCTCGCACCGGCTAGCCTCCGCGGCGTGAGCAGCACCGAGCAGGGGGCAGCGGGGCCCGCCGGGACCGACGTCCCCAGCCCGCGGATCGCCGACGTCGAGCAGCAGCTCGTGAGCTTCGTGCGGCTGCTGCGCCGGGTCAACGCGGAGACGGCCCGCGAGATGCACCCCGACCTCGAGCCGTCGGTCTACGGCCTGCTCGTGCGGATCAGCGACACCGGGGGCTCCCGGGTGACCGACCTCGCCACGTACTACGGGGTGGGCAAGCCCACGGTCAGCCGGCAGGTCGCCATGCTCGAGCGGGTCGGCCTCGTCGCCCGCACGACGGACCCCGAGGACGCGCGGGCGTCGGTCATCGCGCTCACGCCGGACGGGGCGCGGCGCCTCGCCGCCGTGCGCGCCGCGCGGCACGAGCGGCTCACCACGCTGCTGGCCCCCTGGTCCGAGGAGGACCTCGAGGCCTTCGCCCGGCTGCTCGGGCGGTTCAACGACCTCATGCGCTGACGACTGGCCCGCCCGGGGGCGGGGCAGCATCGGGCCCATGCGAGCGACCCTCCTCGACGCGCCCCGCCAGGTGTCCCTGGCCGACGTCCCCGACCCCGCCGTGCAGGCCCCGACCGACGCCGTGGTGCGGGTCGTGGCCTCCTGCATCTGCGGCTCCGACCTGTGGCCCTACCGCGGCGTCGCCGAGCGGCCCCCCGGCATCCGCATCGGCCACGAGTTCGTGGGCGTCGTGGAGGAGGTCGGCGCCGACGTGGGCTCGGTGGCCCCCGGCGACTTCGTCGTGGCGCCGTTCGTCTGGAGCGACGGCACGTGCGTGCACTGCCGCGCCGGCTTCCAGACCTCCTGCCTGCACGGCGGCGGCTGGGGCTCGCCCGACCGGGAGGGCCTCCTCGTGGACGGCGGGCAGGGCGAGCGGGTGCGCGTGCCGCAGGCCGACGGCACCCTCGTCCCCACGCCCGAGCCGCCCGACCCGGCGCTCGTCCCCGCCCTGCTGGCCCTGTCCGACGTCATGGGTACCGGGCACCACGCCGCCCTGGCCGCGGGGGTCCGCGAGGGCTCCACCGTCGTGGTCGTGGGCGACGGCGCCGTCGGGCTCTGCGGCGTGCTCGCCTCCTCCCGGCTCGGCGCGGAGCGGGTCGTCCTCATGAGCCGGCACGCCCCCCGCCAGGACCTCGGGCGCCGCTTCGGCGCCACCGACGTCGTCGCGGAGCGCGGCGACGAGGGCGTGGAGCGCGTCCTCGAGCTCACCGGCGGCGTCGGCGCCGACGCGGTGCTGGAGTGCGTCGGCACGTCGCAGTCGATGGAGCAGGCCGTGCGCAGCGCCCGCCCCGGCGCGACCGTCGGCTACGTCGGCGTCCCCTACGGCGAGGCGCCGCTGCGGGCTATGTTCGGCGCCAACGTCGGCCTGCGCGGCGGCGTCGCCCCCGTCCGCCGCTACCTCCCCGAGCTCCTCGAGGACGTCCTCGCCGGCCAGCTCGACCCCGGCCCCGTCTTCGACCTCGAGCTGCCCCTGGACCGCGTGGCCGACGGCTACGCCGCGATGGACGAGCGCCGGGCGGTGAAGGTGCTGCTGCGCCCGTGACGCGAGGGTCCTGTCGATGACCACGTGGGGCACCCGTACGGGTGCCCCACGAGGCGTGCAGGCCTGGTCAGGCACCCGTACGCCTCGCACGGCGACCGACGGAGGGTGACGGTGGAGTCGTACGACGTGGTGGTGCTCGGCGCGGGCACCGGCGGCCTCGGCGCGGCGCGGGCGGTGGCGGCCGCGGGCCGCACGGTCGCCCTGGTCGAGCCGGAGCGCCCCGGCGGGGACTGCACCTGGACCGGCTGCGTGCCGAGCAAGACGCTGCTGGAGACCGCGCGGGCCGCGCGGCGGGCCCGCCGGGCCGGGCCGCGCGGGGTGGAGGCGGACGTGCGGGCCGACCTGCCCGCGGCGCTCGCCCACGCCCGGCGCGTGCGCGAGGAGGTCTACGAGGACGAGTCGCCGGAGGTCCTCGCGCGCCAGGGCGTCGACCTGGTGACCGGCCGCGGCCGCTTCACCGGGCCCGGTCAGGTCGAGGTGGGCGGGCGGGTGCTGCGCGGGCGGCGGTACGTCGTCGCCACCGGTGCGCGCCCCCGGGTCCCGGACGTCGTCGGCGGCGTGCCACACCTGACGAGCGAGACCGTCTGGGACCTCGCCGAGGCGCCCGGGCACCTGCTCGTGCTCGGCGGGGGGCCGGTCGGGTGCGAGCTGGCGCAGGCGTTCGCGGCGCTGGGGGTACGCGTGACGCTGGTCCAGTCCGGCCCGCGCCTGCTGCCCCGCGACGAGCCCGCCGCGGGCGAGGTCGTCGCGGCGGTGCTCCGCGACGACGGCGTCGACCTGCGGCTCGGCGCCCGCGTCGTCGGCGTCGACCCGGGCCCGGTCCTGCACCTCGACGACGGGGCGCGGGTCGCCGGCACGCACCTGCTCGTGTGCACCGGGCGCTCGCCCGAGACGGCGGGGCTCGGGCTGGACGCGGCGGGCGTGGCCGTCGGCCCGGACGGGCGGGTGCTCGTCGACGACCGCCTGCGCTCGCGCACCAACCCGCACGTGTGGGCGGTGGGCGACTGCGCCTCGCCGCTCGCGTACACCCACGTCGCCGACGACCAGGCCCGCGCCGCGGCCGGGGGGCTGTTGCTCTCCCTGACCCGGCGGCCGTCCCGCGCCGCCCTGCCCGGGCGCTGGCGCCAGGACCGCGTGCCGTGGGTGACGTTCACCGACCCGGAGGTGGCGCACGTCGGCCTCACCGAGGCGCAGGCGCACGCCCGCTGGGGCGCGCAGGCCCGCGTGGTGACCGTGCCGATGTCCGCCGTCGACCGCGCGCGCTGCGCCGGGCGCACCGAGGGCTTCCTGACCCTCGTCGCCGCCCCCGGCCCGCTCGGCGTCGCGGCGGCGGCCCGCGTCGTCGGCATGACCGCGGTCTGCCCGGGCGCGGGCGAGCTCGTCGCCGCGGGCGCCCTCGCCGTGGCCGCGCGCACCACCGTCGCCCGACTCGCCCTGACGACGGCCGCCTACCCCACGTACGGCGTCGCCCTGCGGGTCGCCGCCGCCGCGTTCGTCGCGCCGCACGGCGGGGTGGTGGCGCGGCCGGCGGCTCCGTGATGACCGCGCGAGGCACGCCCGCGGGTGCTCCGCGTGGCGTCGCTGCCCCGTGGAGCACCCGTGCGCCTTCCCCGCGCGGTCACCGCGGGAGGGCGGCGGCGGCCCGCGCCACCCCGCGCACGACGGCGGGCGGGAGCGGCGGGTCGAAGGGCTCGACGTCGACGTCGACGCCGCCACCGCCACCCGCGCGCCAGGTGCCGAGGGCGACGCCGCGGTGGACGACGGTGGGGCGGAAGACGCCGTTGCCGCCGGGGACGATGCGCCCGGCGTGCTCTGCGGGCACGGTGGCGGTGCGGTCGGCGTAGCCGAGGACGAGCTCGTCGAAGCCGGGCAGCAGGACCACCCGGCCGGCGTCGCGGCGGTGGGCGGCCAGCAGGTCGGGCACGGCGGGGTCGAGCCAGAGCTCGCGGCGGCCGTCCCGCACGCGCAGCAGCCGGTCGCCCACGCGGGCGAGGCCCGCCCGCACCTCCCCCGCGGGTACGCCCGCCCAGCGGACCAGGTCCGCGACCGTCGCCGGGCCGTGGCCCAGGAAGTAGCGCAGCACCAGCCGGTCGACCGCCTCGTCGCGGGGCAGCCGCTCGAGGGGGCCGAGGTGCTCCTCGACCAGCACGAGGGCCTGCCCCCGCTCCAGCGGCGGTCCGAGGCAGAGCACGCCGGTGTGGGCGAGGTGGCGTACGAGGTGGTAGCCGCGCTGGCCGCCCGTGGCGACCCCGCCGGCCTCCCACGCGGCGAACAGCGCGGTGCGCGGCAGGGCGGTGCCGGTGAGCGCCTCCTCGGCCACCTCCCGCGCACGCCGCAGGTCGTCGTCGCCGAGCCCCAGCTCCGCCCGGCGGGGGCCCGACGCCGCCTCGACGCGCGCCGCGCCGAGCTGCAGCAGCCACCCGACGTCCTCCGCGGCGACGACGTGCATGGTCCCGCGCATCGGCCACGTCGTCACGACCTCACGTCGAGCAAGCGCTTCCCGCACCGGCTCCAGCGTCCGCGCCCCGCACCGCAGCGCGACCGACAGCAGGGCCCCCGGCGGGTCCTGCCCCTGCGCGGCCGCGAGCCGGCGGACGGCGTCGACCGGCGTGGCCTCGCGCAGGCCGGCGAGGCGCTGCGCCACGAGGCGCAGGAGAGCGGTCTCCACGGGGCTCACACCTGGATCGACAGCCGCCCGATCGGCCCGAGCAGCTGCTCCTCCTCGTAGTCCAGGTGCGTGAGCAGCACGTCGGCGAGCCGCTCGACGGCTGCGGACGCCGCGTCGAGCCGGTCCTCGTCGCGGATCATCGCGACGAGCGCGTCGTCGACGTCGACGAGCACGCCCGCGATGGCCTCGTGGTCCGCGCTGAGCTTGTCCACGACCGGCTGGAGCGAGGCGTCGGCGGCGAGGACGTCCGGGAACATGCGGGCGTCCTCGATGGCGTGGTGGACGCTGACCGCCCGGCAGTACGCGGCGCAGAACGAGCCGAGGGTCCAGTAGTTCTGGCGCATGCTCAGCTGGTTGAGGTGCGAGCGCGCGGAGGCCGCGCTGCGCCGGCCCTCCGCGACCTGCCGCACGACGTCCCGCAGCTGCGCGAGCTCCTGGCGCAGGTGGGCGTGCACGGCGACGAGGGTCTGCTGCCCGGCGCGCCCGACGGCGCTGACCGGCTCCTCCTCCTCCACCATGCGCTGCGCCTCGTGCGCCGCGGTGACGGCGACGGCGTCGCTGGCACCCTCCTGCGCGGCGGGCGGCGCCTCCTCCCGGCCGCGCTCGGCGGCGACGATCTCGCGCACCGCGGGGGCGACCTCCTCGGCGAACCGCTGCAGGTCGCCCGCGGTGTCCTGCCCCGGCCCCACGACGAAGGTGCTCGTCCCCAGCTCCAGCGCCAGCCCGGCGAGCTGCTCGGCCCAGGCCCGCGGCGGCCCCTTGAGGAAGCCGCTCCCCCGGCCGAAGCTCCCCTGCACGACGTAGATGCGCCGCACGTCCGCCGGGTCGCGCCCCGCGTCGACGGCGGCCGCGTCGAGCCGCCGGGTCATGCCGACCAGCTCGTCCGGCGAGGCGTACGCGGACGAGGGCACCCAGCCGTCGGCGAGGCGGCCGGTGAGCTCGAGCATGCGGCGCTTGTACGAGCCCACCCAGATCCCGATGCGGTGCGGCGCGACGGGCCCGGGGCGGGCGCCGTCGAGCCGGTAGTGCCGCCCCTCGAAGGTCACCGGCGGGCCGGGCTCCCACAGCGAGCGGACGACCCGGATGGCCTCGTCGAGCGCCTCGACGTTCTCCAGGGCGCTCCGCCGCGGCGCGCCCATGGACGCCATCGCGTCGAGGAAGTAGCCCGCGCCGAGCCCGAGCTCGACCCGGCCGTGGCTCAGCACGTCGAGCGACGCGGCCGAGCGCGCGAGCACCGCCGGCGGGCGGAGCGGGACGTTGGCCACCACCGGGGCGAGCGTCACGCGGTGCGTCCGGGCGGCGAGGAACGAGAGCAGGGTCCACGTGTCGAGGAAGCCCGGCTGGTACGGGTGGTCCTGGAACGCGAGCACGTCGAGCCCCAGGTCCTCCACGAGCCCGGACAGGGCCAGCACGGCGTCCGCCTGCTCCGCCACCGGCGGCAGGAACGCGCCGAAGCGCAGGTCGTGCCCGAGGTCCATCGTCTCCTCCTCGTACGGCGGTCCGGCACCATCCTGCGGCACCGCGCCGGGGAGCGGGTCAGCGGCGGGAGAGCTGGCGCCAGACCCAGCCCGCGGGCACCCGCCGGCCCTGCAGGACGTGCAGCGCCGCCGCCTCGACGGCGAGGGTCGTCTCCAGGCCGCGGCGGGCCGGGGCCCGGGCGGCGAGGAGCAGCTCGTCCCCGGCGGCGACGGGCCGGTCGTCGCCCGGCTCGACGACGACCCCGCCCTCGTGCAGCTGCAGCAGCGGCACGACGTCGAGGCGGCGCTCCCGGTCGTCCGGGTCGCGCAGCAGGTCCCCGAGGGGCACGGGCCCGTCGGCGAGCAGCGGCACGACCGCCGGCGCCTCCTCCGGGCGCAGCCGCACCTTCCACAGCTCCTGCAGCGTCGCGCCGCAGCGCTCCGCGAGGCGCTCGACCAGGGCGGCCGCCCAGGCGTCGTCGCGGCGCGGCACCTCCTGCAGGAGGCGCCACAGCAGCGGGGTGCTGAGCTGGGCGTACACGTCGTGCGCCACGACCTCCGACGGCACGAGGACGGCGTCGACCCGCATGGCCGCGAACAGCGGCGCGTTGGCCGCCTCGTTCTCGCGCGCGGCGACGTAGAGGTCGGCGTTCAGCCGGACCGCCGCGGCGACGAGCGAGAGGTTGGTCGTGTCGTTGTCGGTGGCCGCGACGAAGCCCGCGGCCTCCTCGACACCGGCGCGCTCCATCACCTCGGGGTCCGACGCGTCACCGACGACGGCGGTGGCGCCCGGCGGCGGGACGCGCTCGGGGTCGAGGTCGACCACGGTGACGGGCAGCCCCTCGGCGAGCAGGTCGAGCGTGGCCTCGTACCCGAAGCGGCCGGACCCGCAGACGACCCACGGCCCGTCTTGCGGCGCGGCCACGAGCGGCGGGAGCTCGGCGCCCGGGCCCGACTCGAGCCACGAGACCAGCCGGTACGTCGACGGCGCCCGTACCGCCAGGCGGAGCTTGTCGCCGAAGCGGTCGAAGGCGTTGACGACCGTCGGCGTGCCGAAGGCGTGCATGCGGTCCTCGATCGCGGGCGTCGTGGCGCGCGCGACGACCGGCAGGTCGGGGCGCAGCAGCGCCGCCGACATCGTCACCGCGAGGTTCGCCTCGTCGTCGTTCGTGAGCGCGAGCACCCCCTCGCAGCACGGGTGGCCGAGGCCGGCGGCCACGAGGCGCCCGGGGTCGCGGGCGTCCCCCACGAGGCCGGGCACGTCCGCGCGGTACGAGCCGAGGTCCAGCGTCTCGACGCGCTCCGGCGCGATGTCGACGACGACGAAGCGGCGTCCCAGGTCGTCCAGGCCCCGGCCCAGCAGCTCGCCGGTACGGCCGTAGCCGGCCACGAGCAGGAACGGCTCGCGCATCCGGGCCACGCCGCGGCGGAAGCGGCGCAGCGCCAGCGCCTCGCGGAAAGCGCGGTCCTGCAGCAGCGACAGGAGCTTGCCGATGGCGTACGCCCACCCGATGACG
Organism: Vallicoccus soli; assembly: GCF_003594885.1. NCBI lineage: Bacteria > Bacillati > Actinomycetota > Actinomycetes > Motilibacterales > Vallicoccaceae > Vallicoccus > Vallicoccus soli. The sequence goes on along the minus strand of NZ_QZEZ01000006.1, from coordinate 165,032 downwards.
GTCAGGTAGATCGTCACGACGACCCAGAGGCGCTGGGCCCCGGTGAACGGGTACGGCAGCTCGCCGAAGCCGATCGTCGTCGCCGTGTAGCTCATGAAGTAGAAGGCCTCGAAGAAGCCCATGCGTCGCGGCTGCCCCTCCGCGTCCACTCCGGGGATGAGCGTCAGCCCGAGCACGCTCACCGCGAAGATGACGATGAGCACGATGAGCGGCGTGCGCATCCTCCGCAGGACGAGGAAGACCGTCGGGTTCGACATGGCGGCCGGCGCGGCTCAGCGGCGGTGGAACGACACGGTCTCGACCACGAGCAGCACGACCGAGACGAGGTTGGCGAGCAGGGCGCCGCCGGAGAGCGAGACGATGCTCGCCATCGCCTCGGGCGTCACGCCCTCCGACGACACCTGCGTCGCGTACCCCCACACCGCCGCGGCGGCGATGAGCTGCAGGTCGGCGACGAGGCTGGTGGCCAGGTGCACCGCGCCGATCTGCGTGCGGTCGCCGAACTTGAGCACGGTCGCGACGAGGTTCACGACGACGGCCGCGAACAGCTCGTACACGTTGTGGACGGACGGGTCGTCCAGCGGGCCGATGAAGAAGCCGAAGTTCAGGGTGGCGGCCAGCAGCACGAAGAAGCCGAAGACCACCTTCTCCAGGTCCACCGCGCGGCCCCGCTACGCGGCCAGCGGCGTGTGCTCCGGCGGGACGACCTCCGCCGGGCGCGGCGGGGGCGGCGGCGTGCCGTCGCCGAACGGGCGCCCTCCCAGCTCCTCGCGCCCGTGCGGGGTCAGCCAGCCGTCGAGCTCCGGGCCCTTGGGCACGACGCCCGTCGGGTTGATGTCGCGGTGGACCTCGTAGTAGTGCCGCTTGATGTGGTCGAAGTCGATCGTGTCGCCGAAGCCGGGCGTTTGGAAGAGGTCCCGCGCGTAGGCCCACAGCACCGGCATCTCGGTCAGCTTCTGCCGGTTGCACTTGAAGTGCCCGTGGTAGACGGGGTCCCACCGCACGAGCGTCGTGAAGAGCCGGACGTCGGCCTCGGTGATGGTGTCGCCGACGAGGTACCGCTGACCGGCCAGCCGCTCGCTCAGCCAGTCCATGCGGTGGAAGAGCCGGTCGTACGCCTTCTCGTACGCCTGCTGCGTCCCGGCGAACCCGCAGCGGTAGACGCCGTTGTTGACGTCGCGGAACACGTGCCGGTTGACCTCGTCGATCTCCTCGCGCAGGTGCTCGGGGTAGAGCAGGGGCGCTCCCTCGCGGTGGTGCTCGGCCCACTCCAGCGACAGGTCGATCGTCATCTGCGGGAAGTCGTTGGTGACGACCGCGCCGGTCGGCACGTCGACGAGCGCCGGCACGGTGATGCCGCGCGGGTAGTCCGGGAAGCGCGCGAAGAACGCCTCCTGGAGGCGCTCGTACCCGAGCACGGGGTCGCGCCCGCCCGGGTCGAGGTCGAACGTCCAGCTGCGGGCGTCGTGCGTCGGGCCGCAGATCCCCAGCGAGATCGCGTCCTCCAGGCCGAGGAGGCGGCGGACGATGCTCGAGCGGTTCGCCCACGGGCAGGCCCGGCTGACGACGAGGCGGTACCGGCCCGGCTCCACGGGGTAGCCGTCGCGGCCGTCGCGGGTGATCCGCGTGGTGATGTAGTTCTGGTCCCGGGAGAACTCCCCGCCCGGGTTGACGTACTTCCCGCCCTCGTCTGCCATGCCGGTGCCGTTCCCCCGCCGCGGCGGGGCCAACCGGGCCGCGCCCGGCCGCCCGATGAGAACCGCCGGGCCGCGGGGTCGTACGGCCATGAGCGACGCCACGCCCGACCTCGGCCCCGCCGCGCGCGAGGTCGCCCGCCTGCTCCCCGGGGTGCGCGCGGAGCACCTCGCCGGCCCGACCCCGTGCGACCGCTACCCGGTCGCGGCCCTGCTCGACCACCTGCTCGGCCTGTCCCTGGCGTTCACCGCCTGCGCGCGCGGGGAGCCGCTGCCCGACGGCGGCGAGGCCGCGCCGGGCGGCTCCACCGCCGAGCGGCTCGACCCGCGGTGGCGCGACCGGCTGCCCGCCGCGCTCGACGAGCTGGCCAGGGCCTGGAGCGCCCCCGGGGCGCTCGAGGGCGAGGCGACGGCCGGCGGGGTGACCCTGCCGGCCGACGTCATGCTGCTCGTCGCCCTCGACGAGCTCGTGCTCCACGGCTGGGACCTCGCCCGCGCGACCGGCCAGCCGTTCCGGTGCGACCCGGCGAGCACCGCGACGGTCCTCGCCTTCCTCACCGCCTCGCGGCCGGACGACGAGCCCGCGCCCGAAGGCCTCTTCGGGCCGGTCGTCCCCGTCCCGCGGGGCGCCCCGGCGCTCCACCGCGCGCTCGGGCTCGCCGGGCGCGACCCGTGGTGGACGGCCCCTGAGCGGGTACCGCGACCCGTGTGACCGACCCCAGCACCTCGTCCCGTACCGCCGGCACCGTGCTGGTGGCGGGGGTCGGCGGCGTCATCGGCCGCCACGCGGCGATCGAGCACGCCCGGCGCGGGCACCGCGTCGTGGGCGTGAGCCGCCGGCGCCCGTCCGACCTGCCCGAGGGGGTGGAGCACCGCGCGGTCGACCTGTCCTCCCCCGGCGCGCTCGACGGCGTCGACGACGTGACGCACCTCGTCTTCGCGGCGTACGTCGAGGCCGGCCCGCCCGCCGCCCTCGTCGCGCCGAACGTGGCGCTGCTCGAGGGCGCGCTGGACCTGGCGCAGCGGCACGGGCGGCTGCAGCACGTGACGCTCTACCAGGGCGGCAAGGCGTACGGCGCCCACCTCGGGGCGTTCAGGACGCCGGCGAAGGAGTCCGACCCGCGGCTGCTCGCGCCGAACTTCTACTACGCGCAGGAGGACGTGCTGCGCGGGCGCGGGGAGCGCGACGGCTTCGCGGTGACGATGCTGCGCCCGGAGGCGGTGATCGGCTACGCGACCGGCAACCCGATGAACCTGCTCATGGCGGTCGCGGCCTACGGGACCGTCTGCGCGGCCACCGGGACGCCGCTCGCGTTCCCCGGCACCCGCGAGGCGTACGGCGCGCTCTACCAGTCCACCGACGCGGAGCTGCTCGGGCGGGCGACGGTGTGGGCCGGGGAGAGCCCCGCCGCCGACGGGGAGGTGTTCAACGTGACCAACGGCGACCAGTACCGGTGGGAGAACCTGTGGCCGCGCCTCGCGGACGCGTTCGGCGTCGACGTCGGCCACCCGCTGCGCACGCCGCTGGTCGACGCGATGGCGGACAAGGAGCCGGTGTGGCGCCGGCTCGTCGACCGGTACGGGCTGCGCCCCACGCCGTGGGACGACCTGGTGCAGTGGCCGTTCGCGGACTTCATCTGGTCCTCGGGCTTCGACAACGTCAGCTCGACGGTCAAGCTGCGGCAGGCCGGGTTCGGCGAGTGCCTGGACAGCGAGGACCGCTACGTCGAGCTGCTGGAGCGGCTGCGGGCGGAGCGGGTGCTGCCGCCGCGAGGGGCGCGCGCCTGACGCGCCGGGGCCGGCGGTGCCCGTGCCGCCCGCCGGCCCCCGCGGCCGTCAGGCCGGCAGGAAGCGGGCGTAGAAGGCGCGGGGGTCCCCGGCCAGCGACGCCTTGACCATGGCGCTCCACGCGTCGACGACGACCTCGAGCTCGCCGGCCTCCACGGCGTCCAGCGTCCTGCGCACGACCACAGCCGGGTCGGTCTTCGGCCCCTGGACGCCCCTGGCCATGTCGGTGTCGGCCAGGCCGAGGTGGACGGAGGTGACCTGCGTGCCCTGCGCCGCGAGCTCCAGGCGCAGCGCGTTGCTCATGTTCCAGTTCGCGGCCTTCGAGACCGCGTACGCCCCCGCCCCCGGCGCGGAGAACCAGGACAGCGCGGACGCGACGTTGACGACGGTCCCGCCGCCGTTGGCCGCGAGCACGGGCGCGAACGCGCGGACCATCGACAGCGTCCCCCAGAGGTTGACGTCCATCTCGGCGCGCACGCCCTCAAGGTCGCCGAGCAGCTGCGCGCCGGTCGAGATCCCGGCGTTGTTGACGAGCAGGTCGACGTCGCCGGCCAGGGCGGCGGCCGCGGCGACGGCGTCGGGGTCGGTGATGTCGAGGGCGACCGGGCGGGCCCCGGGCAGGTCGAGGGTCCCGGGGTCGCGGGCGCCGGCGTACACCGTCGCCCCCCTGGCGAGGAGCTCGGCGGCGAAGTGGCGGCCGAGGCCGCGGCCGGCGCCCGTGACGAGTGCGGTGGTCATGCCGCGTACGCTAAGACCTCACGTCGACGTCAGGTGCAAGTCCAGGAGCGGGCGGAGGACAGGTGCGCATCGGGGAGGTCGCCGCACGGGCGGGGGTCAGCGTGCGGGCGCTGCGCTACTACGAGGAGCAGGGCCTGCTGGTCCCCGCACGCACCCCCGGCGGCCAGCGGGACTACCCGCCAGGAGCGGTGGAGCGGGTCAGGTTCATCCAGGACCTGTACGCCGCCGGCCTCGGCAGCGGGGCCGTCCTGCGGATCCTGCCCTGCCTGGAGCACGGCGTGCTCACCGACGAGATGCACGAGCGGCTGCTCGCCGAGCGCGAGCGCGTGCAGGCCCAGCTCGAGCAGCTGACGGCGACGCGCGACAAGCTCGACCACGTCATCCGGCTGGGGCAGGCCCACCGCCCGGGCCAGGCGGGGCCCCCGGGCCGCAGCGGTTGCGCGGAGGCCGGCTGAGCGCTGCCGGACGACCGACGCGCGCCCGACACGACCCGGTCCGTCCCGGTCCACCCGCCCGACACCCGTGCACGCTGCGATGCCTCGCGTGCGCACTCCGCTGACCCCCCGCCCCGCCCGCCGGCTCCGCGCCGTGGCCGTCGCCACCGCGCTGGCGGCAGCCGCCCCGCTCGCCGCGGCCACGCCGGCCGCCGCCCGGCCGGACCACCCGAGCCGCTCGTTCGACCTGCAGGCCCACCGCGGCGGGCTCGGGCTGGTCGTCGAGTCGACGCTGCCGGCGTTCGCGAACGCCCTGGAGCTCGGCGTCAGCACCCTCGAGCTCGACGTGCAGATCACCGAGGACGGGCAGGCCGTCGTCACGCACGACCGGCAGGTCTCCGCGGCGAAGTGCCGCGACACCGCGCCCGCCGTCCCCGGCGACCCCGAGTTCCCGTACGTCGGCAAGTACGTCACCACCCTCACCCTGGCCCAGGTCCGCACCCTCGACTGCGGCTCGCTCCGGCTCGCGGCCTTCCCCGGGCAGCGGCTCGCCCCGGGCGCGCGGATGCCGCTGCTGCGCGAGGTCTTCGACCTCGTCGACCGCTACCGGGCGCGCGGCGTGACGCTCAACGTCGAGACGAAGGTCGAGGCGGGGGCGCCGGAGGAGACCGCGCCGCGCGAGCGGTTCGTGCAGGTCGTCGCCGCCGAGGTCCGTCGCGCGCGCATCGCCGACCAGGTGACGGTCCAGTCGTTCGACTGGGGCGCGCTGCGCCGCATGCGCCAGGTCGCGCCGCGCCTGCCGCTCGTGGCGCTCACGAACGGCCAGCAGTTCCTCCAGGCCGGGGTGGAGGGCGCGAGCCCCTGGCTCGGCGGGCTCGACATCGACGACTTCACCCTCTCGGGGCGCCGCTCCCTGCAGCAGGCGTACGTCGCCGCGGCCGCGCACCTCGGCGCCGACGCCGTCTCGCCGGTGCACGGCGACCCCCAGGGCGGCGGCGTCCGGACGCCCGGGTACGTCCCCTTCACGACCCGCGAGCTCGTCGACGCCGCCCACCGCGAGGGCATGCGGGTGGTCCCCTGGACCATCGACGACGCCCCGACCATGCGCCGCCTGCTGCGCCTCGGGGTGGACGGGATCATCACCGACCGCCCCGACGTGCTGCGCGAGTGCTCGTCGACGCGGGGCTGCGCCTGCCGCGGGCGTACGACCCCCCGCGGGGGCCGCGCGCCTGACCCGCGCGGGCGATGAGTCCCCGTACGGTCGGCGGTCTGCCCCGCCGTACCGACCGACACCGCAGGGAGCACCGACCGTGGGACGCATCGCCGCCAGCCTCTTCACCACCCTCGACGGGTCCGCCGAGCGGCCCGACCAGTGGCACTTCCCGTACTTCGACGAGGCCATGGGGAAGGTCGTCGACGCGCACACGGCGCGCTGCGAGGCGTACCTCATGGGCCGCGGGCTCTACGACCAGTGGTCGCAGTACTGGCCGTCGAACACCGACCCCGAGGAGTTCGGCGCCTTCATCAACCCCGCCACCAAGTACGTCCTGTCGACCACGCTGGAGCGGGCTGACTGGGAGGGCACGACGATCCTGCGCAGCCTCGACGACGTGCGGGCGCTCAAGGAGCGCACCGAGGGCACGATCGGCATGTCGGGGAGCCTGCGCACCGTCGCCTCGCTGCTCGGGGCGGGGCTCCTCGACGAGCTGGAGCTGCTCGTCGACCCGGTGGTGGTGAGCGGCGAGCGCCGCTGGACCGACGGCGTCGAGCGCGCGCCGCTCGAGCTCGTGTCGTCCACGGCGCTGCCGACCGGCGTGCTGCACCTCGTGTACCGGCCGGCGCAGGGCTGAGCCCCCGCCGCCGCGCCTCAGCCCGCGGCCGCGCCGTGGCCGGCGGCGGCGAGGAGGAGCGCGCGGTGCTCCGGGTGGGCCAGGGCGAGGCGCTCCAGGGCGGCGGACCCGCACCAGCGCAGGGCGTCGTGCTCCCCCGGCAGCAGGTTCGCCGGCTCGCCGCGCCACCGCCGCACGCGGTGCACGGACAGCGCCGTGGCCCCGCCCGCGTCGAGACCGGGCGCGAGCACGTGCAGGGGCTCCGGGTCGTGGGCGAGGACGGTGATCCCGAGCTCCTCGTGCAGCTCGCGGACCAGCGCGGCGCCCGGCGCCTCGCCGGGCTCGACGTGGCCGCCCGGCAGGGCCCACCGCCCGGGGTGGGCCCGCCGGGCGCGGCTGCGCAGGGCCAGGAGCACGCGGCCGTCCTCGACGAGGAGCCCGACGACGACCTGCTGCACCGGACGATCCCAGCAGCCGCGGGGAACAACCGGGGCCCCGGGGTGCTTGTACGGGGCGGTCGGTCCGATCCATGTCCCCGGGCCTCACCACCAGCCGCCACGAGCGGCCACTCGCCGAGAGGCGACTGGCGGACCGACCCACCACGGCCACCCGCGCCCTGCCGCGCGGGTGGCCGTCGGCGTTCCCGGCCCCGTGCTCATCTCGACCTCTTGTCGACGTCACCGTCACGATATATCGTGAGTGCATCAACGACTCGCGAGAGGAGGCTCCGATGAGGAGCGACGACCAGCGGTGGTGGGGCGGGGAGGGCCGGGCGCAGCGCGCGTACGGCCCGTGGCGCCGCCGGCACCACGACGACGGGCCGCACGACGAGCACGGGCGCGGGGGGCACGGCCGCCACGGCGGGCCCTGGGGGTCCTGGGCGGGCGGCGGCCCCTGGGCGGGCGGCGGTGCCTGGGCGGGCGGGCCGTCCGGCCCGCCGGGACCCGGTGGTGGCCCCGGGGGGCCCGGCGGTCCGGGGGGTCCCGACGGGCCGGGGGGTCCCGGCGGGCCGGGACCGCGCGGGCGGCACCGCGGGCGCCCCGGGCGGGGGCGCGCGCAGCGCGGCGACGTGCGCATCGCCATGCTGCTGCTGCTCGCCGAGCAGCCGATGCACGGCTACCAGGTCATGCAGGCGATGGCCGAGCGCACCGGGGGCGCCTGGCGGCCCAGCCCCGGTGCCGTCTACCCGACGATCGCGCAGCTCGAGGACGAGGGCCTGGTGACGGTGACCGCCGACGGCGGGCGCAAGCTCGTGGCGCTGACGCAGGCGGGCCGTGCGCACGTCGAGGAGCAGCGCGCGGGCTGGGGCGACCCCTTCGCCGAGCTCGCGGGCGAGGAGACCGGGCCGGACCTGCGCGGCGCGTTGCACGAGCTGCACGGGGCGGTGCGCCAGGTCCTCGTGCGCGGCGACCGCGCGCAGTCGCAGGCCGCGCTGCAGGTGCTCGCCGAGGCGCGGCGCGCGCTCTACCTGCTCCTGGCCGACGGTCCCGGCGGTCCCGGCGGTGCCGGGGGTCCCGGCGGCCCCGGCGGCGCGAGCGGCGGCAGGGCCGAGGGCGACGACAGCGCCCCGGACGGCCCTCCGGGGCGCTAGGTTCTGGTCCCTCGCCGCGCGCGGGCGGCACGGGACGAGGTGGTGGGCCGGTGGAGCCGGGCGTCGAGCACGCGCTGGCGGTGGCGCTGCTGCAGCACGAGGCCCTCGGCGTCGTGGTGCTCGAGCCGGTGCTCGACGCCGCGGGGGCGGTGGTCGACCTGCGCCACCTCGTCGTCAACGCGCGGGCGGACGCGACGGCGGGGCAGCCCCTCGCCGGGCGCGGGCTGCTGGACGTGTACGGCCCCGACGCCACCCTCTTCCCCCGCTTCTGCCGGCTGCTCGCCGAGGGCGGGGCGATGACGACCGACGTGGAGTTCCCCGACGCCAGCGACCCGTCGCTCGTCGGGCGCTCCTTCACCGTGCACGCGCGCGCCGTCGACGGCCTCGTCGTCTGCCTGTACCGCGAGACGACGGACCTGCGCGAGGCGCAGCGCCTGCTCCGGGAGCAGGCGCTGCACGACCCGCTCACCGGCCTGCCCAACCGCCGGCTGCTGCGCGACCGGCTCCAGCACGCGCTGGCCCGCCGCGCCCGGCACCCCGGCGAGGTGCTGCTGCTGTGGTGCGACCTCGACGGGTTCAAGCGCGTCAACGACGAGCACGGGCACGCCGTGGGCGACCGCCTCCTCGCCTCGGTCGCCCAGCGGCTGCGGGCGGTCGTCCGGCCCGAGGACACCGTCGCCCGCCTCGGCGGCGACGAGTTCGTGGTGCTCTGCGAGGGACCGGCGGGCGGGCTGCCGCCCGACGTGCTCGTGCGCCGCGTCGAGCGCGCGGTCGACGGCGAGCACCGGGTGGACGGCAGGACCGTGCGGGTGGGCGTCTCGGTCGGCGTCGCGGTCGCGACCGAGGAGGTGCCGGTGGACGCCCTGCTCGAGGAGGCCGACCGGCGCATGTACGAGGTCAAGCAGCGCCGCCGCTGACCCGACCGGGTGGCGTACGCCGGGTGGGTGGTGGTTCGTCCCGCGTCCGGGGGAGCATCGAGGGCAGCAGGCGCGGGCAGCGGGTCCGCGCCGCGCCCGGAGGGGGTCGGTGGCCGCGGAGGCACGACGGGACGCGACCGAGCGCGCCGAGGCGGCCCAGCGGGCCCGCCGCCGGCGCGAGCTGCTCGACGACCGCGCGCGGGCCGCCGCGCTGCGCCGCCGGCGGGGCTACGCGGTGCGCCCGCCGTCCTCGCTCCCCGCGGCGCCGGAGGAGGAGCCCGGGGGGCCGGCGCGGTGAGGCTGCCGCTCAGGCGGTGAGCGAGACGTGCACGTGGTCGAAGTGCCCGCCGGTCGGGTCCCCGGGGTCGTACACCCCGCCGCCGTCGTAGGGCCGCCACCCGTCGTCGCCGCGTCGCTGCGACCAGATCCGGCCCTGCCAGATGACGTACCGGACCTGCAGGGCCTCGGCGTTGGCCACGAGCCACCGCGCCAGGCGCCAGCCCCGCTCGACCCCGCGCGGCCCCGGCCGTTCCCCGAGCCGGCCGATGGTCGTGTCGCACGCCCTGCCGCGCGGGTGGTCGCTCGAGGGGTTCCACGCGTGCTCGTCCCAGCAGGTGGTGGGCAGGTCGCCGAAGGCGGCCCCGACCTGCTCGAGCATCCAGGCCGTCGCCCCGGTGACGCACCCGCCGGTGCCGGTCGGGTCGGGCAGGTCGCAGCCGGTCGCCGGGCCCGCGTACGCCGCCGCCGCCGCGGGCAGGTCCGCCGGGTAGGGCTCGGGCGCGGGGCGCAGCCCGTCGAGGCCCGGCGAGGCGACCGCGCCGCCGACGAGCGCCGCGGCCACCAGCGCGGCCGCCGCCGCCCACCCGCCCGTCCTCACCCCGTCCATGCTGCCCGACCCCGCGCCCGAGCGCGTCGGCGCTCGGGCGCGGGGCCGGGGTGCGCGGGTCCCCGGGTCAGCCGAGCGGCGGGACGGAGGTCGGGGGCACCCGGTGCTGCGTGGCCTGCTCGTACGCGTAGCCCATGGCCAGCAGCTGGGGCTCGCTGAAGGGCAGGCCGAGCAGCTCGACGCCGACCGGCAGGCCCTCGGCGGTGTAGCCCGCGGGCACGCTCAGCGACGGGAAGCCGGTCTGCGCCGACATCGCGCAGTTCGAGCCGGGCTGGCTCTCCCCGACGGGCACCGCCGGCTGCTTGATCGTCGGGTAGACGAGCGCGTCGAGGTCGTGCGCGTCCATGAGCTCGCGGACCTGGTGCTGCAGCTCGGCGCGGGTGAGCAGCTTCTGCGTGTACGCGTCGTCGGGCGCCTTGGTGCCCACGAGCGAGGTGATGAACGGCAGCACGCTCGGCGCGACCTCGCCCGAGGCGGCGATGTCGGCCACCGTCACCGCGTCCCGCGGGGCCTCGAGCGCCGCGAGCCCCTTCGGGAAGCGGATGCCGGGCTGGGCCAGGTAGCGGTCGAGGTCGCGCTCCATCTCCTCCGCGATGACCCCCGACGCGCCCAGCGAGGCGACGACCTCCGGCTGCGCCGGCAGCCGCACGACCCGCGCACCCAGCTCGCGCATGTCCTGCGCGGCCCGCTGGACCAGGCGCGTCGTCGGGCGCTCGGCCGCCGAGGACCCCAGCAGGTCGGTGACCAGGCCGATCCGCTTGCCCTCGAGCGCGTCCTCGTCGAGCGAGGCCGTGTACGTCTCCGGCACCAGGCCCACCGACGCCGCGGTCACCGGGTCCTTCGGGTCGTAGCCCGCCGTGGCGTCCATGACGAGCGCGACGTCGGTGACGGACCTCCCGATCGGGCCGCCGACGTCCTGCGTGGCCGACATCGGCATGATCCCGTCGCGGCTCGACAGCCCGAGCGTCGGGCGCAGGCCGACCAGGCTGTTCTGAGCGGCCGGGATGCGGATCGAGCCGCAGGTGTCCGAGCCCATCCCGATCGCCGCGAAGCTCGCGGCCACGCCCGCGCCCGTCCCGCCGCTGGAGCCGCCGGGGTTGCGGGTCTGGTCGTACGGGTTCCGGGTCTGCCCGCCGAGGGAGCTGATCGTCGTGATGCCGGCCGCGTACTCGTGCAGGTTGGTCTTGGCCACGACGATGGCGCCGGCCGCGCGCAGCAGCGCGACCTGGGTCGCGTCGTCGGGCGGCCGGGTGCCCTCGAGGGCCTCGGAGGCGTTCGTCGTCGGCATGTCGCCGGTGTCGTAGTTGTCCTTGACGAGGATCGGGATGCCGTGCAGCGGGCCGCGGACCTCACCCGCGCGGCGCTCGGCGTCGAGCAGCCGGGCCTGCGCGACCGCCCGCCGGTTCACGGCGATGACCGCGTTCACGCCGGGCTGGTCGGCGTACGCCTCCTCGTAGGCCTCGATGCGGTCGAGGTACGCGCGCACGAGCTGCACGCTCGTCACGCGGCGCTCCGCGAGGAGCTCGCCGAGCTCCTCCACGCCCATCGTCACGACGTCGCGGGCGACGGTGCGGTCGTCGAGGAGGGCGGCCGCCGAGGACGCGGCGGGGGCCGCGCTGGCGGTGGAGCCGTGCAGCGCGGGCGCCGCGGTGAGGGCCGCGGCGGCGGCGAGCGCGACGGCGGCGCGGCGGGTGCGCGCGGGGGTCGTACGGGTCACGGGGGTCCTTCCGGTCCGAGAGGGGCGGACCGGACGCTAGGGAGGCCTCGTTTCCGCAGGCACCCTTCCTCGTTGCGGGGACGTGACGCCGTCGCGGACCGGGGCGAGGGCAGGATGGGGGCGTGGCGGACGAGGAGCGGCGGGTCGCGATCACGTACTGCACCCAGTGCGGCTGGCTGCTGCGCGCGGCCTGGTACGCCCAGGAGCTGCTGCAGACCTTCACCACCGAGCTCGGCGAGGTGGCGCTCGTGCCCGGCACCGGCGGGGTGTTCCGCGTCGAGGCCGGCGGCGCCCCGGTCTGGGACCGCCGGGCGGACGGCGGCTTCCCGGACGTCGTCGAGCTCAAGCGGCGGGTCCGCGACCGGGTCGCCCCCGAGCGCGACCTGGGCCACGCGGACCGGCCCCGGGGCTGAGCCGGCGGCCCGGCCCGCCGTACCGTCGGGGCGTGCCCGAAGCCCCCGCCCAGGCCTGCCCGCGCTGCGGCGCCCTCTTCCCGCCGGAGCAGGCCGGGCCGTGCCCCGTCTGCCGCGACGAGGCCGCCGCGCTGGCGGCGGGCGCCGCCGGGGTCGCGCCCGCCGCCGGCAGCAGCAGCGGCCCGGGCGAGGACCCGGTCGCGGACGCCCTGTCGCGCGAGGACGGGCCCGCCGGCCGCTGAGCCGCGCCGCGGCCGGACGGCCTACTTCAGCAGCCGGGACAGCCGCCGGTCGGCGAGGACCTGCCCCCCGGTCTGGCAGGTCGGGCAGTACTGCAGCGACCGGTCGGCGAAGGACACCTCCCGCACGGTGTCGCCGCACACCGGGCAGGGCTCGCCCGCGCGCCCGTGGACCCGCATCCCGACCTTCTTCTCCGCCTTGAGCCTGCCGGTGGCCAGGCCGCGCGAGCGGCGCACCGCGTCGGCGAGCGTGTCCACGATCGCGGCGTGCAGCGTGCGGACGTCCTCGGTGTTGAGCGAGGCGGCGAGCTTGTACGGCGAGAGCCGCGCGACGTGCAGCACCTCGTCGCTGTACGCGTTCCCGATCCCGGCGATGACCGCCTGGTCCCGCAGCACGCCCTTGACCTGCTGGCGCGCCCCGGCGAGCAGCCCGGCGAGCGCGTCGACGGTGAAGCCCTCCGACAGCGGGTCGATGCCGAGGCGGGCGATCCCCGGCACCTCCTCCAGCCCCCGCACGACGTAGACCGCGAGCCGCTTCTGCGTCCCGGCCTCGGTGAGGTCGAAGCCCGAGCCGTCGTCGAGGTGCAGGCGCAGCGCCAGCGGTCCCTTGCCCGGTCGCGGCGGCGTCGCCGGCAGCGCGTCCTTCCACTGCAGCCAGCCGGCGCGCGAGAGGTGCACGACGAGCCAGAGGCCGGAGACGTCGAGCGCGAGGAACTTCCCCCGCCGCGTGACGCCGGTGACCTCCAGGCCGCCGAGCGAGGTGGGCGGCGGGTCGTACGTCTTGAGGACGTTGATCGCGGCGACGTCGACGCGGGCGACGACCCGGCCGACGGCGCGCTCGGCGAGCACGTCGACGAGGGCCTCGACCTCGGGCAGCTCCGGCACGCCGCCAAGTCTCGCCGACGAACCCCTCAGGTGCCCAGGGCCGCCGCCGACAGGAGGGGTGCGAGCGCGGCCGGGCCCCGGAGGGGGGAGCCCGGCCGCGTCGCCACCGGCCCCGGCGCCGGTCCCGGGAGGAGGGGCCCAGGACCGGCGCCGGTCGCACGTCCGGGCCCTCCCGTCCGGCGCCCTTCCCCGACGAGCCCGGCGCGCGTACCGTCGGGCCATGACGGAGCGGTCCGACGCCGAGGTGCTGCCGCTGCGGCCCGCGCCGCGGCGCGGGACCGTCCTGCTCGACCAGCGCGGCGGCGACCGGGCGCTGCGCGTCTCCTGGCACGACGAGGACGACCTCGTGGTGCTCAGCGTCTGGCGCGGCGAGCGCTGCACCGCCACCTTCCGCCTCGCGGCGGCCGACGTCCCCGCCCTCGTCGACGCGCTCGTCGCGGGCCTGGCCGCGCGGCGCCCGGGGGTCGCGGGCGTGAACACCGCGTGACGTCCCCCGTCCGGGCCTTCCCCCGGCGCCGCTGACCCCTGCAGCATCGACCCCGTCCCGCGGAGCGTGCGAGGAGGTCGGGGCCGTGGTACCGCCGGAGGACCTGCCGGGCGCGCTGCTGCACGCCTGGGACTGGCAGCGCGACGCCGCGTGCCGCGACGCCGACCCGTCCCTGTTCTTCGCCGCCGACGACGAGCGCGGGCACAGCCGCCTCCGGCGGGAGGCGGCTGCGCACGCGTACTGCGGGCGGTGCCCCGTCGCCGCTGCCTGCCTGCGCCACGCGCTGGGGGTGCAGGAGCCGTACGGCGTCTGGGGCGGGATGAGCGAGGTCGACCTGCGCCGGGCGACCCGCCCCGAGGGCACCGCCCGGGCGGTCAGCGCCGGTGCGCGCGCTCCACGAGCGCCCAGGCGGCCGGCAGCAGCCCGGCCGCGGCCAGCGCCTTGACCGCGTCGCCGGCGAGGAAGACCACCGCACCGTCGTACGCGGCACCGGCCAGGTCGAGCGGCGTCGTCGCCGCGAGCCAGGGCACGCCGACGGCGTAGACCGCGAGGGTCCCCGCCACCATGGCGAGCGCCGTGCCGGCGGCGGTGCGGGTCGCGCCGCGGCGGGCGACCGCGCCGACGACGCCGGCGGCGAGCACGAAGCCGACGACGTAGCCGAAGGTCGGGCCCCCGACGCCGGAGGCGCCCTCGGCGAACCACGGCACGCCGGCCATGCCGAGCAGCGCGTAGAGCGCCATCGACGCCAGGCCGCGGGCCCAGCCCAGCGCCGCCGCGGTGACGAGCACGGCGAAGGTCTGCATCGTCAGCGGCACCGGCGTGAACGGCAGCGGGATCGCCACCTGCGCGGCCAGGCCGGTGAGGCCGGCCGCGGCGGCGACGAGCGCGGCGTCGCGCGCCAGCGGGCTGGCCCCGAGGCGGGCGGTGAGCACGTCGGCGAGCACGGCGCGGCGCGCGGGCAGCGGCGCCCAGGAGGGTGTGGTCATCGGTGTGGCCTTCCGGTACGGGGTGCTGGTCCAGCCGGGGCTGGTGCGGGCCTCAGCCTGCCGCACCGCGGACCCGGCACCCGCACGGGCGCCGGCACAAGGTCCTCCTGCCGCCGTTGTCGGGCCCCCACAGGGCGCCGGCCCCTCGACCCCGGTCCCGCGACCCCGGGTGCGGGGGCCGCTGGGAGCATGGGCGCCGTGAGCACCGCGCCGCTGCCCGAGAGCCGCCTGGCGACCGCGCCCGCGCTCGAGCGCCCCGACCTGCTGGCCCCGCCCGTCGCCGCCGCGCTGCGCGCCGACCCGGCGCTCGCCGCGCAGGTGCTCGTCGCCGAGATCGACCCGGGGCTCGCGGACACCGCCGACTTCTGCGCGGCCTACGACGTGCGGCCGGAGGAGTCGGCGAACTGCGTGGTCGTGGCCGGCCGCCGCGGGGACCGCACCACGCTCGCCGCCTGCGTCGTCCTGGCCACGACCCGCGCCGACGTCAACGGCGCCGTGCGCCGGCGGCTCGACGCGCGCCGCGCGTCCTTCGCGCCGATGGACGACGCGGTCGGGCGCTCGGGCATGGAGCACGGCGGCATCACGCCGGTCGGCCTGCCCGCGGGCTGGCCGGTGCTCGTCGACGGCGCGGTGGCGGCCGCCGGGCCGGTCGTCGTGGGCAGCGGGCTGCGCCGCTCCAAGCTCGTGCTCGACGGCCGGCTGGTGGCGGCGCTGCCCGGCGCCGAGGTGCTCGACGGGCTCGGGCGCCCCGCCGGGGCGTGAGCGTGAGGACGGCCGCTCCGGGGCAGGGTGCGGGCATGGAGAACCCGCGCACCACCGACCGGCACGAGCTCGTGCTCCTCGGGCTGCAGGCCTTCACGGACCGGGTGGCGCACGTGCCCGCCGACCGCTGGGACGCCCCGACGCCGTGCGAGGGCTGGAGCGTGCGCGACCTCGTCGGCCACCTCGTGTCCGAGCACCTGTGGGCGCCGTACCTGCTCGAGGGCGGCACGGTCGAGGAGGCCGGGGACCGCTTCGACGGCGACCTGCTCGGCGACGACCCCGCGCGGGCCTGGGACCGCGCCGAGGAGGGGTCGGCCGCCGCGTGGTCCGCCGCCGACCTGGACAGCACCGTCCACCTGTCGTCGGGGGACGCCCCCGCGCGGGAGTACGCCGACCAGATGCTCCTCGACCTCACGGTGCACGGGTGGGACCTCGCCCGCGGCGCCGGGCTCGACGAGCGCCTCGAGCCGCGCCTGGTGCGGCACGCGCTGCGCTGGGCGCAGGACAACGAGGCGATGGTCAGCGGGAGCGGGCTCTTCGGCGAGCGCCAGGAGCCCGCGTCGGACGATCCGCAGGACCAGTTGCTCGCCCTGCTCGGGCGCCGGCCCTAGCACAGGTGGGGCGCCGAGGCCCGGAGCGCGACGACCCGTCCGGCGCCCACCCGGTCGACGGCGGGACGGCGCGCCTGGAGGAGGACGTGCCGGGGGCGTGGACGCTGCTCGTCGACGGCACGCCCCAGTCGCACGTGGACCTGCGCGACCCCACCAACCTCTCCTACGAGTACGTCCGCCGCATCGGCCACGCCGTGGACCTGCTGCGCCCGCCGGGCGAGGCGGTGCGCGCCGTGCACCTCGGCGGCGGCGGGCTGACGCTCCCCCGGTACGTCGCAGCGACCCGTCCGGGGTCGCGCCAGCAGGTGGTGGAGGTCGACGCCGCGCTGGTGCAGCTCGTGCGCCGCGCCCTCCCCTGGCCGCGCGACTGGCGGATCAAGGTCCGCGTCGGGGACGCGCGGGACGCCCTCGCGCGGCTGGACCCGGGGCTCGCCGACCTCGTGGTGTCGGACGTCTTCGCCGGGGCCCGCACCCCCGCCCGCCTCACGAGCGTCGAGGCGGTGCGCACCGCCGCGCGCGCGCTCGCCGACGACGGCGTGCTGGCGGTCAACGTCGGCGACGGCCCGCCGCTGCGCTTCGCGCGCGCTCAGGTCGCCACGGTCGCGGCCGTGCTGCCGCGGGTCTGCCTCGTCGCCGAGCCGGCGGTGCTGCGCGGCCGGCGGTTCGGCAACCTCGTACTGCTCGCATCCCGCCGCCCCCTGCCGGTCGCCGAGCTCACGCGGCGCTGCGCGTCGGACCCGGTCGCCGCGCGGGTGGTCGACGGCCCCGACCTCGAGGCGTTCGCGGCGGGCGCGCTGCCGGTGACGGACGCCGAGGCCGAGGACAGCCCGGAACCGCCGTCGCCCTGGTGACGACCCGCTCGTGACCGAGTCGGAGAGGTTCCACGTGGAACCGTGCCCAGCGCTCGCGGAGCCCCGCGCGAGACCACACTCCGAGCCCTTCTGGAACCGCTCCCAAGAAATCTCCCGGAAACCCTTGCGCAGCCCGGGTGACGCGGCTCACCATCGCTGGGCACCTCCCGGTGCTCACCTCCCGCCCTCCCTCCGGAGCCCTCCGTGACCACCACTCCCCGGTCCGCCGTGCGCCGACTGCTCGGCGGTCTCACCGCGACGCTCGCGGCCGCCACGCTCGTCGGCGCCGCGCCCGCCACGGCCGCGCCCGCCCCGGCCGCGCCCGCCGGCACGCGCTTCTACGTGCCCGAGCCCAACCCCGACGCGGTCGAGCAGGTCGCCGACCTGCGCGCCGACGGGCGCCGTACCGAGGCCAACCTCATCCAGAAGGTGCTCGACACCCCCACCGCCGTCTGGGTCGAGGACGGCACCCCGCGCGAGGTCCAGCGCTCCGTGCAGCGCACCATGCGCGACGCCGCGGCCCAGCGGGCCGTGCCGGTGCTCGTGCTCTACAACATCCCGTTCCGGGACTGCGCGCAGTACTCCGCGGGCGGCGCGACGAGCGTCGAGGAGTACGAGGCCTGGGTGGACGCGGTCGCCCGCGGCATCGGCGGGCGCGAGGCGGTCGTCGCCGTCGAGCCCGACGGCCTCGGCATCATCCCCTGGTACACGACGCTCGACGGGCAGCAGGACTGGTGCCAGCCGGCCGAGGCCGACGCGCAGACCGCGGCGGCCGAGCGGTTCCGGATGCTCAACCACGCCGTCGACCAGCTCACGGCGCTGCCCCGCACGAAGGTCTACCTCGACGGCACGCACGACGGCTGGCTCGGCGTCGGCGAGATCACCGACCGGCTCGTGAAGGCCGGTGTCGAGCGGGCGGACGGCTTCTTCGTCAACGCGTCGAACTACCGCTGGACGGACCGCCTCGTCCGGTACGGCCGCTGGATCTCGCAGTGCGCCTACCTCGTCGAGCGCCGCGACGTGGACCCCCGCACCTGCGCCAGCCAGTACTACCCGGCCGACCCCAGCGACGTCAGCACGTGGGACCGCACCGACGCCGCGTACGAGGCCGCCTACGAGGCCGCGGGCCTGAGCATGCGCCCGCGGCAGATGGCGCACTTCATCGTCGACACGAGCCGCAACGGCCAGGGCCCGTGGACGCCGCCGGCCGGCGCCTTCCCGGACCCGCAGGACTGGTGCAACCCGCCCGGCCGCGGCGTCGGCCTGCGCCCGACGACCCGCACCGGCGACCCGCTCGTCGACGCGTACGTGTGGATCAAGGTGCCGGGCGAGTCCGACGGGCAGTGCAGCCGCGGCACCGGCACCGGCAACGACGTCGTCGACCCGGTGTGGCGCCAGGTCGACCCGGCGGCCGGGCAGTGGTTCCGCCGCCAGGCCGTGGAGCTGGTCCGCCTCGCCGTGCCCAGCCTGCGCGGCGACCAGGGCTGAGCGCCCCCTCCGAGCCACCGCGGCCGGCCGTCGCCCCGAGCGACGGCCGGCCGCGGTGCACTAGCGTCCGGCGGGTGGACGCGCCGGAGCAGCCCGCAGCCCTCGCCGACCTCGGCGCCGTGCTGCTCGACATGGACGGCACGCTCGTGGACTCGGACGCGGCGGTGGAGCGGGCCTGGGCGACCTGGGCCCTGGAGCACGGGGTCGCGCCCTCGGCCGCGCTGGAGCACGCGCACGGCAGCCCCGCCGACCTCACGGTCCGCCGCCTCCTGCCCGACCTCGACGACGCGGCCGTGCGGACCGCCGCCGCGCGCCAGCTCGCTCTGCAGTACGACGACCTCTCCGACGTGGTCGCCACCCCGGGGTCCGGGGCCCTCGTCGCCGCCCTCGAGCGCCGCGGGCTCCCTTGGGCGGTGGTGACCAGCGCCGACCGCCCGCTGGCCGCGGCCCGGCTGGGCGCGGGCGCCGTCGACCCGCCGCTGCTGGTCACCGTCGAGGACGTGGAGCGCGGCAAGCCGGACCCCGAGGGCTTCCTGCTCGCCGCCCGCCGGCTGGGCGTCGCCCCGGGACGCTGCCTCGTCGTGGAGGACAGCGCCCCCGGACTGGCCGCCGGGCGGGCGGCGGGGATGCGCGTCGCCGCGCTCAAGGGGCTCGCGGGCGACGTGCCGCGGCCCGGCGCCTCGCTCCGCGACCTCGGCGAGCTCGCGGACCTGCTCGCCGCGCCGCTCGGGGAGCCGGCGTGACCCCCGTCCGGTACGTCTCGCCCGACGAGGACAGCGCGCGCTGGGCGGCGGTGCCGCCGCGGGACGGCGACGTCGTCGTCAGCACCCGCTCCAAGCACGGCACGACCTGGGTGCAGGCGCTCTGCCTGTCGCTGGTGCACGGGCCCGACCTGCCCGCCCCGCTGGCCGAGCTCTCCCCGTGGGTCGACTGGACGGTCGAGCCGACCGACGCCCTCGCCCGGCGGCTCGCCGCGCAGCCGCACCGGCGGGTGCTCAAGACGCACACCCCCCTGGACGGGCTCCCGCTGCACCCCGGCACCACGTACGTCGTCGTCGCCCGCGACCCGCTCGACGCCGCGGTCTCGCTGCACCACCAGGGCGCGAACCTCGACCGGGAGCGGCTCGCGGAGCTCACCGGGGCGCCCGTACGGCCGCCGGTGCCGTCGCGGCCCCGCCCGGACCTCGAGGCCTGGCTGCGCAGGTGGGTGGAGCGCGACACCGACCCGCGCACCGACCTCGACGGGCTGCCCGGCGTGCTGCACCACCTCGCCGACGCGTGGGCCCGGCGGTCCTCGTCGCAGGTCGTGCTCGTGCACTACGACGACCTGCTCCACGACCTGCCCGGCGAGGCCCGTCGGCTCGCCACCCGCCTCGGTGTGCGCGTACCGGAGACCGCCTGGGGCCCGCTGCTGGCCGGGCTGGGGCTGGAGACGATGCGCGCCCGGGCGGACCGCCTCGCGCCCGCACCCCCGGGCGTGTTCCGCGACCCCGCGGCCTTCTTCCGCTCGGGGCGCTCCGGCACGGGGCGCGAGGTGCTGGGCCCCGAGGGGGTGCGGCGCTACCGCGAGCGCGCCGCGGGGCTCGCCCCCGCGGACCTGCTCGCGTGGCTGCACCGGGACGACGGGCTCGGCGCACCGCCGCGCGGCCCGGGCGCCTGACGGAGGTCCCGGGGCTCGACGCCGGGGTGGTGCGCCGGCTCGTCGGAGGCGGGACGCCGCACGGGCAGCTCGCCGGGCGGACGCCAAGGCGCGGCGGGGCCCGGCGTGCCCCGTGTGTAGGGTTCGCGCACACGAAGGACGGCGTGTCGCTGCCGGAGGGGCTCGCACGCGCCCTTCCCCGGACCCGTCGTGTGCGCGGATCGGACACCCGGAGGCGCGCTCGGGGTTCGGCGCGGGCGCCGCGCGCCCGGGCAGCGGGTCCACGCGGTGCCGCGCCGGGTACCTGCGGCTGCCCCCGGGGGCAGCTCCGCGGACGGGCACCGCCCCGGTGTCCGGTCGGCGCACTCAGAGGGCGGCGTGTCCCCGCCGGTCGGGCTCGACACGCCGCTCCACCAGGACCCGTCGTGTGCGCGAACCGGACACGGGGACGCGCCGCCGCTGCGGGGCGTCCGCCGGAACAGCATCACGGCACCGGCCGGCGACGAGCGGCGGTGGCACGAGCTGGTGCAGCGGGCGCGCGGGGCGTCGGTAGGTATGTCCCGGTTCGCGCACGCAGAGCGCGGCGTGTCGCTACCGGAGGGGCTCGACACGCCGCTCCCCGGGACCCCGTCGGGTGCGCAAAGCGGACATGCGCGAGCGCCAAAGCCCGGCCACGCCGACGGGTGCTCCCGTCGTGTGCGCGAATCGGACACCCGCGCCCGCTCAGCCCGCGCCCGCTCAGCCCGCGCCCGCTCAGCCCGCGGCGACCTCGATCTCCTGGTCCGCGTCGAGGTGCAGGGGGACGCCGAACTGGGCGAAGAGGTCGGTCTCGAGGAAGGAGGTCACGCTGGCGACCTTGTCGCCGACGACCTCGAGGACGTGCAGGGCCCAGGCGTCGTAGCCGTCGCCGTCCTTCGCGCGCTTCCACTGCACGAAGCCGACGGTGCCGTTGACCTGCACGGGGAGCACCCGCGAGTCGCGGCAGGCGGCGCCCGGGCCCAGCATCCAGGTCGCGATGTCGGCGCGGCCGCGGATCCAGAGGCGGTAGGGCGGCATGTCCTGCGTGGCGTCCTCGTGCAGCAGCTTGACGAGGGCCTCGATGTCGTAGCGCTCGAAGGCCTCGACGTAGCGGGCGAGCAGCTCCTTGTGCTCCTCGCGGGAGGGCTCGGTGCGCTGCTGGGGCACGGGCTTGCGGGCCATGGACGCCCGGGCGCGCTGCAGCGCGCTGTTGACCGAGGCGGTCGTGGTGTCGAGCAGGTCGGCGACCTCCTCGGCGGACCAGCGCAGCACCTCGCGCAGGATGAGCACGGCCCGCTGGCGCGGGGGCAGGTGCTGCAGGGCGACGACGAAGGCCAGGCGGATCGACTCGCGCTCGACGACGAGGTCGGCGGGGTCGGCGACGGCGGGCAGCACGGCGCTGTCGGCGGCCGGCTCGACCCAGGTGCCGGCGGCGACCGGGCTGCCGAGCGACTCGGCGACCGGCGGGAAGGGCCCGGCCTCGAGGTCCATCGGCAGCGCGCGCCGGCCCCGGCCCTCGAGCATGGTGAGGCAGACGTTCGTCGCGATGCGGTAGAGCCAGGAGCGCAGCGAGGAGCGGCCCTCGAAGCGGTCGAGGCCCTTCCAGGCGCGGATCATCGTCTCCTGCACCGCGTCCTCGGCGTCGTGCGCCGACCCGAGCATGCGGTAGCAGTACCCCCGCAGCTCGGTGCGGTGCTCGAGCAGGCGCGGGTCGAGGTCCGTGGACCGCCCCGTCGCGACGACCGTCATGCCGGCTCCCTGGTGCGTGCTGGTGTGTGGGCTCCACCACACCACAGCGCGCCGACAGGTTTCCAGCGGTCCGCGACCGGTGGCCCCCGGGGGCCTGCCAGCCGGGGGGGCGGAGGGCTCAGCCCTTGACCGCGCCCGCGGTCATGCCGGCGACGAAGTGGCGCTGCAGCAGGACGTACACCAGGACGATCGGGGCCGAGGCGACGACGACGCCGGAGAAGAGCAACGGGTAGTCGGTGAGGTACTCCCCCTGGAAGCTCAGCAGGGCCAGCGGGATCGTCCGCTTCTCCGGCGAGGAGATGAACAGCAGCGGGTAGAGCAGCTCGTTCCAGTGGATGACGAAGAGGAAGATCGCCGTCGCCGCCACCGACGGCATGGCCAGCGGCATGACGATGGAGCGGTACGTCCGCCACGGCCCGGCCCCGTCGATGGCGCTCGCCTCGTAGAGGTCGCGCGGCAGGGTGCGCATGAAGCCGCCGAGGATGAACACCGCGACGGGCAGCGTCACGACGACGTTGATGAGCACGAGCCCGAGCCGGCTGTCGAGCAGGCCGAGGCTGTCGAAGAGGACGTACTGGGGGACCATGTTCGCCTGCGCCGGCACCGACATGCCGAGCACGAGGAACCCGAAGACCACCCAGCCCACCCAGCCGGGGATGCGCGCGCAGGCGTACGCGGCGAGGCTCGCGAGCAGCAGGGTCAGGGCCACCGAGGCCAGGGTGACCAGGACGCTGTTGACGAACGCGGTGCCGAGCGCCCCGTCGAGGACCGCGCGGTAGTTGCCGAGCGTCAGCGACCCGGGCGGGGAGAACGGCGACTCGAAGAGCTCGGCGGTCGTCTTGAAGGTGCCGAAGACGACGACGGTGAGCGGCACGACGATGAGGGCGGCCCAGACCGCGAGGACCGCGCGGCGCCCGAGCTGGTAGCGCATCAGACAGACCCCCTCGTCAGGCCCAGCAGCTGTCGCTGGGCCACCGTGATCGCCGCGATGAGCAGCATGAACAGCAGGGACTCGGCCGCCGCGTAGCCGTACTCGGAGTTGACGAAGGTCGCGTAGATGCGGGTCGACAGGATGTCGAGGCTGGGTCTCGGCGGGTTGCCGCCGAGGCCGAGGATGAGGTCGAAGGCCCGGAACGACTGGATGGTCGTGTACGCCACGACGATGGTCGTCGCGGGGGCGATCATCGGCCAGGTGATGTGGCGGAACTGCGCCCACCGCCCGGCCCCGTCGATCGCGGACGCCTCGTAGAGCTCGCGGGGCACCGCCTGCAGCCCGGCGATGAACAGCACCATCATCTGCCCCACGTGGAACCACACCTGGGACAGCGCCACCCAGTAGATCGCCGCCGCGTCGTCACCGAGGTACGACGACTGCAGCCCGTCGAGCCCCACCGCCCCCAGGAACCGGTTGCCCAGGCCGAAGTTCGGGTCGTAGACGAACTTCCAGATGAACGCCACGGAGACCGACGACAGGATCGTCGGGAAGAAGAACAGCGCGCGCAGCAGGATCCCTCCGCGGCTGTTGCGCGCCAGGAGCAGGGCGAGCAGCAGGGCGAACGCCGTCTGCAGCACGACCACGACGAGCATGAACTTGAGGTTGTTCGTCGCGGCGTTCCGGAAGAGGTCGTCGTCCGTCAGCGCGTCGCGGAAGTTCGCGATGCCGACGTTCGCGAAGTCCGGGCTGAACCCGTCCCAGTCGGTGACGGAGTACTGCACCGCCTGCAGCGTGGGGACGGCGAAGAAGACGACGTACAGGACGAGCGCCGGCAGCGGGAAGAGGTAGAGGGCCGGGTGGATCCGGGAGGCCCGCCGCCGGCCCCGCGCGCGCAGCCGGCTCACTGCGCCTGGTCGACGACGCGCTGGGCCTCCTCGGCGGCCTGCTCCGGGCTCGTGCCGCCCACGACGGCGACGGCGGCGTTCTCCACCGCGGCCCGCACGTCGAGGTCGTCGAACTGGAAGCGCGGCGCGAGGAGCGTGTCGCGGGTCAGCCAGGGCGAGGTCCGCTCGAGGTCCTGGTTCTCGTACGTCGCCCCGCTCACCGTGACGTGCTGCGCGGTCGCGTTCGCGTACGCGGAGGCGTTCTCCGGGCGGCTGAGGAACTCCACCCACGCCAGGCCCGCGGGGCGCACGTCGGAGGCGGTGTTCACGCCGAGGATGAACGTGGCGTTGTAGATGCCCTCGTACTTCGCCTGGTCGGCCGGGACCGTGATGGGCGCGACGAGGTCCATCGGGAACTGCGCGCCGAGCGCCCGGACCGGCGCGATGTGGTACGACCCCGTGGCGAGCATCGCGGCCTGCCCGCTCGCGAAGAGCTGCTGGGCCGGCTCGACGGCGGTGCCGGTCGCGCGCGGCTGGAAGAACGGGCGGAGCTGCTCGTACTGGCGCAGGGTCGTGAGGAACCACTCGTCGGTGACCTTCAGGTCGCCGCTCTCGACCTGGACGAACATGTCGTCCGCCGGGGCGTTGTTCATGACCATGGCGTTGAGCAGCTGCCCCGCGTCGCCGGGGGCGGCCGCGGGCCACGCGATCGGCACGACGCCGAGCGCCTGCAGGTCCTCGCACAGCGCCAGGAAGCCCTGCCAGTCCTGCGGCGCCCCGGTGGCGCCGGCGCGCTCGAGCAGGTCCAGGTTGGCGACCGGCATGTTGAAGACGACCTGGTACGGCAGCCCCCACTGGGTGCCGTCCTGCCGGCCGACCTCGATGAGCTGGCTGTCGTACTGCCCGACGACGTCCTGGTCGGTCAG
Source organism: Vallicoccus soli (assembly GCF_003594885.1). Lineage (NCBI taxonomy): Bacteria > Bacillati > Actinomycetota > Actinomycetes > Motilibacterales > Vallicoccaceae > Vallicoccus > Vallicoccus soli. The sequence goes on along the minus strand of NZ_QZEZ01000006.1, from coordinate 140,566 downwards.
GTCCGAGTACACGCCGGCCGAGACCATGTCGTTGAACTGCGCCCCGCGGAAGGCCGTGAGCACGTCGCCGACGCCGCCGCCGCGCACGCGCTGCAGCGCGGTGCTCTGGTAGTCGTTCGACGGGGAGATGTCCTGGCGCACGGTGACGCCGGTCTCCTGGCGGAACGCGGCGATGAGCTGGTCGAACGCGGCCTGGTCCTCGGCGCGCCAGTGGGCGAAGGAGACCTCGCCCTCCACCGGGCCCGTGGGGATCGGCTCGTCGCGCGCCTCGTCGGCGCCGCCGCCGGAGCTGCCCGGGCCGGCGCAGGACGCGACGGCCCAGCCCGCGCCGACGGTCCCGGCCAGCTGCATCAGCCGGCGGCGGGTGAGGGGGGTGTGCCGGTCGCTCATGTCGACTCCCTGCGTCGGTGGAGGGCGATCGCGGCCCGACGTCTGGACCCGCGTGCCGGGACAGTATGCGGGTACCCCCCGCGTGTGACCGCGACCACGCAGCCGGGCGACGCCCTCGCCGCACCCCTCGCCGCCGCCGTCCGGCTCGGCTTCGCGGCCTGGTTCCTGGCCCGTCCCGAGGTGCCCGCCCGCGCCCTCGGCGTCCCCGACCGGCCCGCGCTGCGCCGCGTGGCCCACGTCGTCGCGGCCCGCGAGCTCGTCCTCGGCACCGGCACGCTCGCGGCGCTCGCCGCCGGGCGCCGCACGGACGGGTGGGTACGGGCCATGGCCGTGGCCGACGCCGTCAACGGCTCGTGCGTGCTGGCCGCGACGCTGCTCGGGCAGGTGCCGGGGCGCCGGGGCCTGGGGCTGGCGGCCTTCGACCTGTCCGGCACGCTCAGCGAGCTGTGGCTGGCGCGCAGGCTCGCCCGGGACTAGCCGGGGGGCCCCGCGCGTTCGCGCGGACGTGACCCCCGACCGCTCCGCCGACGTCGTCGTGGTCGGCGCCGGGCAGGCCGGGCTGTCGACCGCGTGGTTCCTGCGCAAGTACGCCGTGCCGTACGTGGTGCTCGACGCCGGCGAGCGGCCGGGGGGCGCGTGGGCGCACCGCTGGCCGTCGCTGCGCCTGGCCGGGACCAACCACGTGCACGACCTCCCCGGCGTCCCGCTGCGCGACCCCGACCCCTGCCGTCCGGCGGCCGAGGTCGTCCCGGAGTACTTCGCCGCGTACGAGCGCGACCTCGGGCTCCCGGTCCTGCGCCCGGTGCGCGTGACGGCGGTGCGCGAGGCGGGGGACGGCCGGCTGCTCGTCGAGTCCTCCGCCGGCACGCGGTCGGCGCGGGCGCTCGTGAACGCCACCGGCACCTGGACGCGCCCCTTCTGGCCGGCCTTCCCCGGTCGCGGGGCCTTCCGCGGGCGCCAACTGCACACGGCCGACTACCCCGGGCCCGGGCCGTTCCGGGGGGAGCGGGTGCTCGTCGTCGGTGGCGGCATCTCCGCGGTGCAGCACCTCATGGACCTCGCGACGGTCGGCGCGCGCACCACCTGGGCGACCCGCCGCCCCCCGCTGTGGCGCGAGACCCCCTGGGACGTCGACGCGGGACGGACGGCGGTCGCGCAGGTGGAGGAGGCCGTCCGCGCCGGGCGCCCGCCGGAGAGCGTCGTCAGCGTCACCGGGCTGCCGGTCACCGACGACGTCCGGGCGGCCCGCGCCGCCGGCGTGCTCGACCGGCTGCCGATGCCCGCGCGCCTCGTCGAGGACGGCGCCGTCTGGCCGGACGGGACCCGGCGCCCGTACGACGCGGTGCTCTGGGCGACCGGGTTCCGCGCAGCCTTGGAGCACCTGGCCCCGCTCGGGCTGCGCGAGCCCGGCGGCGGCATCCGGATGGAGGGCACGCGGGTCGCGCGCGACCCGCGGGTGCACCTCGTCGGGTACGGCCCGTCGGCGAGCACCATCGGCGCGAACCGCGCCGGCCGGGCCGTCGTGCGCGACCTCCTCGACCTGCTCGGACGGCCCGCGGCCGCCTAGCCCTCACGGCGCCGACCCCGGCGCCGGCCCCCTCACCACGGAAGGACGACCATGACCACCATGCGCGCCGTCGCGGCGCTCGACAGCCTGCCCGTCACCGACCCCGGCGCCCTCGTCGACGTCGAGCTGCCCGTCCCGGAGCTGCGCCCGCGCGACCTCCTCGTCGAGGTGCTGGCCGTGTCGGTCAACCCGGTCGACGTCAAGGTGCGCAGCGGCCTCGGCCCCCAGGAGCAGCCGCGGGTCCTCGGCTGGGACGCCGCCGGCACCGTGCGCGCGGTCGGGCCGGAGGTCGAGGGGTTCGCCGTCGGCGACGAGGTCTGGTACGCGGGCGACCTCACCCGCGCGGGGTCGAACGCCGAGCTGCAGGCCGTCGACGAGCGGATCGTCGCGCCGCGCCCGACCTCGCTGTCCCCGGCGGAGGCCGCCGCCCTGCCGCTGACGACGCTCACCGCCTGGGAGTCGCTCTTCGACCGCTTCCGGCTGGGCCTCGGCTCCACCGGCGACCTCCTCGTCCTCGGCGCGGCCGGCGGTGTCGGGTCCGTCCTCGTGCAGCTCGCGAAGCAGCTGACCGGCGTGCGGGTGCTCGGCGGCGCGGGCAAGCGGGAGTCCCGCGAGTGGGTGCAGGGCCTCGGCGCGGACGCCCTGGTGGACCACCACGACCTCGTCGCCTCGGTGCGGGCCGTCGCCCCCGACGGGGTCGAGCGCCTGTTCTCCCCGCACTCGGCCGGGAACGTCGAGGCGTTCGCCGAGGTCCTCAAGCCCTTCGGCGAGGTCGTCGCCATCGACGACCCCGTGGGGCTGGACCTCCTGCCGCTGAAGGCGAAGAGCATCGCCTGGCACTGGGAGCTCATGTTCACCCGTGCCATGTTCGGCACGCCGGACATGGCCGAGCAGGGCCGCGTGCTGGGCGAGGCCGCGGCGCTCGTCGACGCGGGCCGGCTGCGCACGACGCTCACCACGGCCATCGACGACTTCAGCGCCGCGGGCCTGCGCGAGGCGCACCGGCTCCTCGAGACCGGCCGCACGGTCGGCAAGGTGGTCGTGCACCGCTGACGCCCGGGCCGGGGGCCCGGTGCGGGCCCCCGGCCGGCGTCAGTCGCCCTTGACGTTCACGACCTGGCGCAGCACGTGCCGGACCTCGACGAGGTCCGCGGCGTCGGCCATGACCCGGTCGATGTCCTTGTACGCCTGCGGGATCTCGTCGAGGAACGCGTCGGTGTCGCGGTACTCGATCCCCCGCATGGCCTCGCGCAGCTGCTCCCGGGTGAACGTCCTGCGCGCCCGGGAGCGCGAGTACGCCCGCCCGGCACCGTGCGGCGAGGAGTGCAGCGCCTCGGCGTCGCCCTTGCCCACGACGACGTACGAGGCCGTGCCCATGGACCCGGGGATGAGCCCCGGCGTCCCCTCGCGCGCCTCGATCGCCCCCTTGCGGGACAGCCAGACGCGCTCGCCGGCGTGGGTCTCCTCCTGCGTGAAGTTGTGGTGGCAGTTGATGCGCTCGCGCTCGACGACGTCCTCGCCCATCGCGCGGGAGAGGCAGCCGACGACGCGGTCCATCATCTCCTCGCGGTTGAGCAGCGCGAACTCCTGCGCCCACCGCAGGTCGGTGATGTAGGCGTCGAACTCCGGCGTCCCCTCCTCGAGGTACGCGAGGTCGCGGTGCGGGAGCGCCGTCCCCTGCTGCGCGCAGCGCTCCTGCGCGACCCGGATGTGGTGCTGGGCCACCTTGTTGCCCACGCCGCGGGACCCGGAGTGCAGGAACAGCCAGACGACGCCCTCCTCGTCGACCGTCACCTCGATGAAGTGGTTCCCCGACCCGAGCGTCCCGAGCTGCAGCCGCCAGTTCTTCGCGTAGCGGGCGTAGTCCTGCGCCGCCTGCGCCTCGAGCCGCTCGACGCGGGTGGCCGCGGTGTCCGTCAGGCGCTCGTTGTACGCCCCCGCGGACAGCGGCACGGCCCGCTCGATCGACTCCCGCAGGGCCCGCAGGTCGCGGTCGCGCAGGTCGTCGCGGCCGAACTGGGTGCGTACCGCGATCATGCCGCAGCCGATGTCGACGCCGACCGCCGCGGGCATGACGGCGCGCAGCGTCGGGATGACCGAGCCGACGGTGGCGCCGAGGCCCAGGTGGGCGTCGGGCATGAGCGCGATGTGCGGGTGGATGAACGGCATGGTGCTGGCGGTGATCGCCTGCTGCAGCGTGGCGTCCTCGATGACCGAGGCCCAGCTGAGCAGCGTGTCGGTGACCTTCTCCATCTCTCCCTCCTCGTGGGCAGAGCGGGAGGCTATGCAGCGGGGCCCTCGACCGGGAACAGGTTTTCCCGCAGGACGCGGTCGACGCCCGCCGGGTCGCGCCACAGGTGGGCGCGCCAGCCGTGCGCCCGCGCCGCCTCGACGTTGACCTCCCGGTCGTCGACGAAGAGCACGTCGCCGGGCGCCGTGCCCAGCTCCTCGTCGACGCGGGCGTAGATGCCCGGGTCGGGCTTGGCCACACCGAGCTCACCGGAGAAGAACAGCCGGTCGAAGGCGGACGCCCATGGCTGCGTACGGGCCACCGCGGCCAGCGACGCCGGCGCGTTCGACAGCAGCGCCGTGCGGACCCGGGCCCGGGCCAGCCGGTCCAGCAGGTCCTCGGCGTCGGGCCGGAGCCGGGTCCACAGCGCTCCGTCCTGCGCGGTCAGCCGCCGTACGAGGTCCTCGTCGAGCGGGAGGCCCAGGTCGCGCCCGACGGCCGCCCAGTAGTCCTCCGGCGGCGCGCCCTCGTCGTACGCGACCCGGTGCGCCCAGTAGGGGCCCTCGAGCACGGCGGCCGGGACCCCGAGGACGCCGCCCAGCTCCTCGAGCAGCGTGGCCGGCGTCGCGAGGACCTCGCCGAGGTCCAGGACGAGGACTCTCGGGTGCTCAGCGCCCACCGCTGATGCTCCGGCTGCGCTGCTCGACGCCCGGGACGCCGTACGGGTAGTCCGCCGCCCCCGGGTCGCTCGCCGCGTCGAGGCGCGCGGTCTCCTCGGCGGACAAGTGCAGCCCCGCGGCACCCAGGTTGTCCTCCAGCTGCTGCGTCGTGCGCGCGCCGAGGATCACCGAGGTGACCGCGGGCCGGTCGTGCAGCCAGGCCAGCGCCACCTGCGCCATCGACGCGCCGCGGCCCCGCGCCACCTCCTGCACCGCCTCGACGACGTCCCACGTGCGCTGCTGGGACGAGCGGCGGTCGTACCCCTCGACCCCGCGGTCCGGGTCCTCGCCCAGCCGGGTCGCGCCCGTCGGCCGCTCGTCGCGGGAGTACTTGCCGGTGAGCCAGCCGCCGCCGAGCGGCGACCACGGCAGCAGCCCGAGCCCGTTCTCCCGGCAGGCGGGGACGATCTCCCACTCGATCTCGCGCACGAGCAGGTTGTACTGCGGCTGCAGGGTCACCGGCGGCGTGCACCCCCGGCGGTCCGCCAGGTCGGCGGCCTTCTGCACCTGCCAGCCCGTGTAGTTCGACAGCCCCCAGTGGTGCACCTTGCCCGCGGACACCGCGTCGTCGAGGAAGCGCAGCGTCTCCTCCAGCGGGGTGTGCGGGTCCCACGCGTGCACCTGGTAGAGGTCGACCGCCTCCAGGCCGAGCCGGCGCAGGCTGCCGTCGAGCGCCCGGGCCAGGTGCCGGCGCGACAGCCCCAGGTCGTTGGGGCCCTCACCCATGGGGAACCGGCCCTTGGTCGCGAGCACCACCTGGTCGGTGACGTCGCGCGGCCTCGACGCGAACCAGCGCCCGATGATCTCCTCGGACGCGCCGTGCGTGTAGACGTCCGCCGTGTCGACGAGCGTCCCGCCCGCCGCGACGAACCGGTCGAGCTGCTCGTGGGACCCCGCCTCGTCCGTCTCGTTGCCGAACGTCATCGTGCCGAGCGCGTACGTCGACACGGCCGTGCCGCTGCGGCCGAGCGTGCGGTGCTCCACGGGGTCCTCCTGGGGCGCGTCTTGGGGGCGTGCGGGTCCGGCGCCACCCTTCCCCGCGGGGGTGGCGCGCACGCCACGGGGTAGCGGGGCGCCCATGACCGACGCGAACGAGCACGCCAGCACCCTGGGCCAGACCGGCGGCCTCCCCGGCGCCAACGCCGTCCCCGCCGCCTCCGAGATCACCGACGACGAGCGCGCCGGCACCGTCGCCCCCGGCGACCACGCCGACACCACCGACCGGGTCGAGACCGCCGACCCCGCCGATGTCGTCGCCGGGGACGCGCGGCGCGACGGGTGACCGCCCGGGGGGCCCTGTTGACCACGTAAGGCACCCGTACGGGTGCCTCGCGAGGCGTGCAGGCCTCGCAAGGCACGCGTACGCCTTGTCCGGCGCGCTGAGGGTGCCCCTCATGGGGGCCGCCGGCGAGCCGGGCGCCGGGCGTCGCCGTTGACCACGCGGAGCGGGCGTACGGGTGCCTCACGGGGCCTGCAGGCCTCGTGAGGCACCTGCATGCCTCGTCCGGCGCGCTGAGGGTGCCCCTCATGCACCAGGAGGCGCTGGGGGTGCCCCTCAGGGGAGAAACCCCGCCTGGGGGTGCCCCTCATGGGGGCGGCACCCCCCAGCGACGCGCGGGCAGGACCCGCCCGCCTCACACCGTCCGCGGCAGCGGTACGGGGGCAGCGGCGGCGCCGGGGATGTCGCTGGCCGGCACCTCCGCGGGCGCGAGCGGGCCACCCGTGACGCCCGCACCCACCGCACCCGCCGCACCCACCGCACCCGCCGCACCCGCCGCCCCCGCCGCGAGCAGCGCGGCGCCGACCGCGGCGACCGGGTAGCCCCCGGGCACGAGGACCAGGCGCTCCGGGAGCCGGAGCGAGGCGAGGAACGGCGAGCCGGCCGCCTGGGCCGCGAGGGCGGCGGCGACGGCGACGCGCAGCGGCTCGCCGGTGTGGGCGACCCCGCCGCCGAGGACGACGGCGTCGACGTCGGCGGTGAGGCACAGCAGGCGGACGGCTGCGGCGACGCCGCCGGCGAAGCGGTCCCGCACGGCGACCGCCGCCGCGTCGCCCGCGGCCGCGGCCGCGAACAGCGCCGCCGCGGGCGGCTCGCCCGGCGCGACCGGCCAGGCGGCGGCGAGGGCCGCACCGCTCGCGACGGTCTCGAGGCAGCCGCGCTGGCCGCAGGGGCAGGGGGCGCCGTACGGGTCGACGGGCACGTGCCCGACCTCCCCGGCGGCCCCGTGCGCCCCGGCCCGCAGCGACCCGCCGAGGACGAGGCCGGCGGCGAGGCCGGTGCCGATGCTCAGGTACGCGAGGTCGGCGCGCCCCCCGGGCACGAGCGCGGTGGCGCCGAGGGCGGCCGCGTTGACGTCGTTCGCCAGGGCCACGGGCCGGCCGAGCCGCTCCTGCACGAGGGCCCGCAGCGGCAGGGGCACGCCGTCGACGCCGAGGTTCACCGCGTGCGCCACCGTGCCCGCGACGGGGTCGACGAGCCCGGGGACGCCGAGGCCGACGCGGGGCGCCGCCGCCGGCACCGCGGCCGCGAGCGCGTCGACCACGGCGGCCACCGCGGCGACGACGCCCGCGGCGCCGCGCCCCGTGGGCACCCGCTCGCGGGCGAGCACCCGGCCGTCGGGGCCGACGGCGACGCCCAGGGTCTTGGTCGCGCCGACGTCGAGGCCGAGCACCGCGCCGCTCACCGGCCCCACCCGGCCGAGCGGAGCACCCCGGCGAGCGCGTCGCGCGAGGCGAGCGAGGCCCCGTGGGTGCACACCCGCGCGACGCGGCCCGCGCCGGGCGCGGGCCACCCGAGCTCGGCGACGACGAGGTCCCGTCGCGCCCGGGCGAGCGCGGCGAGCAGCGCCCCGGCACCGGGCGCGCGGTGGGCGTCGCGCACCTGCACCACGAGCGGGCGGCCGTGCGCCGCGGTCAGCACGCGCCCCGCCGCGCCCTCGTCGAGCGGGTCCACGTCGAGGTCCGCGGGCAGCCCCCACGGCACCGCGCCCACGGCGATCGACGGCGTCGAGCGCAGCCGTACGAGCACCGCGTGCCGCAGGTCGGGCAAGCGCCCCTCGACCCGGACGGCCCGGGCCGCGGCCCCCTGCCACGCCCCGTCGTCCGGTACGCCCGCGGAGCCGGCCCGACGCGCGCCCCCGTCCGCCAGCGCGTCGACCCGCGCCGCCGCGTCGCGCAGCCGCTCCTCGGCGAGCTCGCCCCCGCGGACCGCGGCGACGACCGCGTCGCGCACCGCCTCGACGAGCGCGGCGTCCTTGTCGGCGCCGAGGCACAGCAGGTCGGCACCCGCCGCCAGGGCCAGCACCGCGGCCCGCGGGACCCCGCGTCCGCCTCCGGAGGCGCCGGCCATGTCGAGCGCGTCGGTGACGACGGCGCCGCCGAAGCCCAGCCGGGTGCGCAGCACCCCCAGCACGGCGGGGCTCAGCGTGGCCGGGCGGTCCGGGTCGAGCGCCAGCACGAGCACGTGCGACGTCATCACGGACGCGGCGCCCGCCCGTACCGCCGCGGCGAAGGGCACGAGCTCGCGGCGCTCCAGCACGTCCAGGCCCACCGCCACCGTGGGCAGGTCGAGGTGGCTGTCGAGCGCCGTGTCGCCGTGCCCCGGGAAGTGCTTGGCGCACGCGGCGACGCCGGTGGCCTGCAGGCCCTCGACCCACGCGGCCGTGTGCCGGGCGACGAGGTCCGGGTCGGCGCCGAAGGAGCGCACGCCGATGACCGGGTTCCGCGGGTCGCTGTTGACGTCGGCGACCGGCGCCAGGTCGAGGTCGACGCCCGCCGCGACGAGCGACCGCCCGACCTCCGCGGCGGCCGAGCGGGTCAGCGCCGGGTCGTCCGCCGCGCCGAGGGCGGCGCCGCCCGGCACCGGGCTCCCCGTACGGGCGTGCAGCCGCGTGACGTCGCCGGCCTCCTCGTCGACGGCGACGAGGGCCCCCGGGCGCAGCGCGTGCACCCGGTCGGTGAGCCGTCGCACCGCCTGCGGCCCGTCGGCGGTGTTGCTGCCGAACAGGCACGTCCCGCCCAGCCCGGCGGCGAGCAGCCGCTCCGCGGCGGGGTCGTACGCGGTCCCGGGGAACGCCGCCAGCTGCACCCGCAGCGCCAGCCCCTCCAGCTCGGCGCTCACCCCTTCACCGCCCCCGCGGCCAGGCCGGAGGCCATGCGGTGCTGCACGAGCAGGAAGAGCACGACGACGGGCACGGCGATGAGCGTCGAGCCGGCCATGACCGCGCCCCAGTCGGTGCCGCGGTTGGTGTCGGTGAAGGTGCTCAGCCACACCGGCAGGGTGCGGTTCTCCTCGCGGGTCATGACGACGAGGGCGAGGGTGAACTCGTTCCACGCCTGGATGAAGCCGTACACGCCGGTGGCGACGAGCCCCGGGGCGAGCAGCGGGAACGTCACGGTGAAGAAGGCGCGCGTGCGGCTGCAGCCGTCGACCATCGCCGCCTCCTCCAGCTCCACCGGCACCCCCGCGACGAACCCGCGCAGCGTCCAGATCGTGAAGGGCAGGACGCTCGCCACGTAGACCAGCGTGAGCCCGGTGACCGTCCCGAGCAGGTCCCACCCCTCGAGCATCTTGTACTGGCTGATGAACAGCCCCTCGGCCGGGATCATCTGGATCGCGAGCAGCACGAGGACGAAGGAGCGCCTGCCGCGGAACCGGAAGCGCGACACCGCCAGCGCGGCGAGGAACGCGAACAGCAGGGCGACCGCCACGGTGAGGAGCGTGACCGCCAGGCTGGTGCGCAGGGCGGAGACGAACCCGCCGCCCTCGAGCACGCGGCGGAAGTTGTCGAGCGTGCCGCCGAGCGGGTGCCACGACGAGCCCGGCGAGCGGATGTCGCGCCCGGGCTGGAACGAGGACGACACCATCCAGTAGACCGGGAAGACGCTTGCCAGGGCGATGAGCACGCCCAGGGCGTCGGCGATGCGGCGGTGGCGCCGCCGGCGCCGCGGCGGGCGGCGGGCGGGCACCGCGGGCGGCACGGCCTCGCGGGGCGCCACGACCGGCGGCGGCTGCGTCGAGGTGCTCACGACTCCTCCTGGCGGAGCATCGCGCGGACGTACGGGAAGGTGAGCAGCGCCGTCAGCACGAGCATGAGGACGGCGGCCGCGGCGGCGAGGCCGAAGCGGCCCTCGCCGATGCCGAGGCGGTAGACGTACGTGCCGAGCAGGTTGGTCTCGCTCGCGACGCCCCCTGCCCCCTGCAGGACGTAGATCTGCGTGAAGACGCGCAGGTCCCAGACCACCTGCAGCAGGCCGACGACGAGCAGCACCGGGCGCACCGACGGCACGAGGACGTGGCGGAACCTCTGCCAGGCGCCGGCCCCGTCGAGCTGCGCGGCCTCGAGCACCTCCTCCGGCACCTGCGTCAGGCCCGCGTACACCGTGAAGGCGACGAACGGCACGCTCATCCACACGACGACGACCGTGGCCACGGCGAAGAAGGACAGCGGTTCCAGGAGCCACGAGTGCCCGGCGTAGTCCGCGCCGGCAGCGACGAGGAGGGCGTTGACGACGCCGTACTGGGCGTCGAACATCCACTGCCACACCGTCAGCGCCGCGAGCACGGGCATGGCCCAGGCGAGGAGCAGGGCGCTCTGCACCAGGACGCGCACCGGCCGGGACATGCCGCGCATGAGGAGCGCGACGCCGGTGCCCAGCGCCATCGTCAGCGCCGCGTTGACCGCGCAGAACAGCACCGAGCGCAGGACCACCAGCCAGAGCTGGGGGTCGGTGAGCAGCTCGCGGAAGTTCCCGGCACCCACCTGCTCCGCCGGCTGCCCGAACTGCTGGGCCAGCCCGTAGTCCTGGGTCGACAGCAGCAGCTGCCGGACCAGCGGGTAGCCCAGCGCCAGGGCCAGCGCGACGCCCGCGGGGACGAGCAGCCCGTACGGCAGCGCCCGGCGGGACAGCGCGGGCCGGCGCAGCGGGGCGGCCGGCGGAGCGGTGGTGGCCATCAGCCGAGCGCCTCGGTGATCTTGGCGTCGGCCTCGCGGGCGAGCTGCTCGACGTCCCCGCCGCCGGCGATGCCCACGAAGAGGTCCTCGAGGACGCGCGACCCCTCGACGCTGGCCCAGCCGGCCGCGGCGGGGGTGAGCTTGGCGTTGGACGCCGCCTCGATCGTCGCCTGCGCGAACTCGTCGTCGCCCAGCGCCGAGGACAGCGACTCGAGCGCCGGCGTGAGGCCGTTCTCGGCGAGGATGGTCTGGTAGTCCTCGCTGAGCATCAGCGCGACGGCGTCCTTCGCCAGCTCCTGGTCGGGGGACTGCGCCGGCACCGCGATGTTCGAGCCGCCGAGGAGCACCGGCGCGGGCCCGCCGTCCGGGCCGGGCAGGGCGAAGACGCCGACCTGCTCCATCATCTCCGGGCAGCCGCCCTCCGGGTCCTCGATCAGCCCCCGCACCCAGCTCGGCGCCGAGAGCATGCCCACCTCGCCGGCGCAGAACGGCACCTGCGGGTCCGCCTCGTTGCCGTCCCTCGGCGCCCCGGAGGCCTCGGTGAACAGCCGCTGCGCGGTGCGCAGGCCCTCCAGCGACTCCGGGGTGGACAGGGCGCCCCGCCAGCTCCCGCCCTCCTGCACCGCGAGGTCGCCGCCGGCCGCCCAGACGAAGGCCGCGCCGTTGCGCCAGTCCTGGCCCGGGAACCAGAAGCCCGAGAAGGACGCCGGCTCCGGGTTGGCCTGCTTCAGCGCGACCGCCGTGTCGACGAACTCGTCGAGGGTCGTGGGCACCTGGAGCCCGGCCCGCGCGAGCAGGTCCTTGCGGTAGAAGACGTACTTCGACCCGGCGTAGTAGGGCACCGCGTAGGTCTTGCCGTCGGCGCTGCCGGCCTCGACGAACCCCTGGAGGAGGTCGTCACCGCCGAGCGCCTCGAGCTCGCCGGTGAGGTCGCTGAAGGCGCCGGCGGTCGTGAACGTCGCGGCCTGGGTGTTGCCGACCTCGACGACGTCGGGCGTCTCCGACGGGCTGGTGAGCGCCGTCGTGAGCTTCTCCACCAGCCCCTCCCACTGCTGCTCCTCGATGACGAGCGTCGAGCCGGGGTGCTGGTCCTCGAACGTCGTCTTCAGCCAGTCGCGCGCCTCCTGCGGCGTGTCCGGCCCGTTGATCCACACCCTGACCTCCGCGGCCTGCGGGGTGCCGCCCGACCCGGCAGGCGCGGCGTCGTCGCCGTCGTCGCCGCCGCACGCGGTGAGGGCGAGGGCCGCCACCAGTCCGACGGCCAGGGACCTCGAGATGGTCATCCGATCGCTCCTTCGTGTGAGCGGCGTCAGCGGGCCGGCACGGTGCCGGTCGCGCAGGGGTGCTGTTCTGCTGTGCGGTGCGGTGGTGCGGCGGCGTCAGGAGACGCCGAGCTCGGCGTTGAGGACGAGGACGGCGGCCCCGACGAGGACGACGTCCTCGCCGAGGTCGGAGGTGCGCAGGACGAGGTCGTCGCCGACCACCGGCATGAGGCGCCGGCGCAGGGCGTCGGCGGTCGCGCCGGCGAGCGGACCGTCGAGCAGGTCGGGCGGGCCGCTGAGCACGAGGTGGCGCAGGTTGAGCGCGCCGACGACCGGCGCGAGGGCGGCGCCGAGGCGGCGCCCGGTGCCAGCCAGGGCGTCCGCGCGGGCCGCCGGGTCGAGCCCGTCGACCCGCGCCCGCAGCCGCGGGACGGCGAGCAGGGTCTCCAGGCACCCCGTACGCCCGCAGGCGCACTCCTCGCCGTCCTCGTCGACGACGACGTGGCCCACCTCGCCGGCGGCCGAGCCGTGCCCGTGCAGGAGCGCGCCCCCCAGCACGAGGCCCGCCCCGACGCCGGTGCCGACGCGCAGCACCATGAGGTGCCCGCTGTCGGCGCGGCCGAAAGTGTGCTCGCCGAGCGCCGCGGTGTTGGCGTCGTTGGCGACGTGCACCGGCAGCCCCAGCCGCTCGTGCAGCGCCCGGGACAGCGGGGTGCCGTGCCAGCCGAGGTTGGGCGCGTCGAGGACCGTGCCGCCGGGGTCGACGACGCCGGGGCTGCCGACGCCCACGCCGAGGACGGGCCGCTCGGCGAGGGCGACGAGGTCGCGCGCCAGGCGCAGGACGAGCGCGACGGCGTCGTCGCCGCGGCGCCCCTTGACCGCCGCGCTGCGGCGCAGGCGGACCCGCCCCGTCGGCGCCACGAGCGCCCCGCACACTCGGCCGTCGGCCGACAGGTCGAGGCACACGACGTCGGCAGCGTCGGGGGCGAACCCGACGAGGGTCGCGGGCTTGCCGACGCGCCCCCCGGGCCGCGCCCCCAGCTCCTCGACGAGCCCCTCCTCGACGAGGCCGCCGACGAGGTCCGAGACCGTCACCCGGGTCAGCCCCGTCGCCCGCGCGAGGTCGGCCCGGCTGGCCGGGCCGTCGCGGAACAGCGACTGCAGCAGGAGCGCGCGGTGGTGCCGCCGCGCGTCCTCCTGCAGGAGCTTGCCGCGCGGCCGGAGCGGCCGCCCCGGCGCTGAGAGCTGAGTCACGTTGGTTAATAGAGTGGACTAACAAACTCCTGTCAAGACCCCGTTCACCCGGACGCCGTCCGGGAGGGGTGACGACGTGGTCGACCCGCCCTACCGTGCCGGGCATGACCGCCTCGTCCCCCCGCCCCCGTACGGCCGCCGCCGCGGCCCTCGCCGCCCTGGTCTGCGCCGCAGCCGCCGGCGCGGCCCCTGCCGCCGCCGGGCCGACGGCCGCCCCGGCCGCCGTCCGCCCCGTCGAGGGCGCCGACGGAGGCGCCGTCGCGGGCGCGCAGGCCGCACCCCCGCTCCCCCTCGGGCCGGCGGCGCTGCGCGAGGTGCGCACGTCGCAGCGGCTGCAGCCCGGTGTGGTGCGCACCTCGGTGGTGCGGGGGGCGCCCGACCCGTCGCTGCGCTGGACCGTCGAGGTCGCGGTGCCGGACGCCGCGTCGCCCGACCCCGACGCGCCCGCCACCGCGATCGCCCCCCGGGACGACGCCCGGGCCACCGCCGCCCGGCTCCGGGCCGCGGGCCTCGACGCGCGCGCCGAGCGGGTGGTGCGGCCGGCCACCGCCGACACCCCCGGCGGGACGCTGGGCTGGCGGGTGCGCGTCGGCGCGACCCGCGACCGGGCGGCGGCGGACGCCCTCGCCGCCGCGGTGGCCGCGGCCGGCGCCCGCGGCTCGGTCGTCTGGACCGGGTGGGACGGGGACCGCGGGGACCGCGGCCCGTGGCGGCTCGAGGTGCTCACCGTCGACCCGCGCACCTTCCGCGGGAGCCTCACCGCGACGTACGGGCCCGACCTCGAGCGGCGCGAGACCACGAGCGACCTGGCCCGCTCGGCGGGCGCCACGGCCGCCGTCAACGGCGGCTTCTTCGTGCTCGACCCGGCGGCGGGGGCGCCCGGCGACCCGGCCGGGGTCGGCGCGTACGGGCGCGGGCTGGTCAGCGAGCCGGTCGGCGAGCGGCCCGCGCTGGTGCTGCGCGAGGACGCCCGCCGCACCGCCGTGGAGCGGCTGGGCTGGCGCGGCTCGGTGCAGGGCCCGGGCGGCCGGGCGCTGCGCCTCGACGGCGTCGACCGGGTCCCCGGCCTCGTACGGAACTGCGGCGGGCTCGACGACCTGCCCACCACGGCGCCGCTGCACGACGGGACGTGCACCGACGCGGACGAGGTCGTCGCCTTCACGGCGGCCTTCGGCGCCACCACCCCGGGCGGCCCCGGCGTCGAGGTCGTGCTCGACCGGCGCGGCAGGGTCCGGGCGGTGCTGGCCGAGCGAGGCACCGCGCTGCGCCCCGGGTGGACCTCGTTGCAGGGCACCGGCGCCTCGGCCGCCGCGCTGCGCGGGCTCGCCCGGCCCGGCGCGGCGCTGCGGCTCCGCACGCTGCTGCGCGACGATGACGGCAAGCGCTTCCCGCTGCAGCCGGGGACGTCCGTGGTCAACGGGGGGCCGGAGCTGGTCCGGGACGGGCGGCTGCACGTGACGCCGGCGCGCGACGGCATGGAGCGCCCCGACGACCCGTCGTTCGCCTACGGCTGGGCGGTGAAGCGCAACCCGCGCACCTTCGCCGGCGTCGACCGGCAGGGGCGCACGGTGCTCGTCACCGCGGACGGCCGTTCGACCGGGAGCCTGGGGCTGTCCCTCACCGAGACGGCGCGCGTGGCGCGGGCGCTCGGCCTCGTCGACGCGGTCAACCTCGACGGCGGCGGCTCGACGACCGCCGTGGTGCGCGGCGAGGTGGTCAACCGGCCGTCGGACGCCGCGGGCGAGCGGCCCGTCGGCGACGCCGTGCTCGTGCTCCCGCGCCGCCGGGGCTGACGGGCACCGCGGGACGCGACCGCCCCGGGCCGCAGGTGCGACCCGGGGCGGTACGGCAAGCGCTCTCTCAGCCGCGCGGGTACGACGCCTTCGCCTCGGCCAGGCGGTAGGCCACCGCGTAGTAGGCCGGCTTGCGGCGGAAGTCCTCGGTCATGACCGTCGCGAAGCCCTCGCCCTGGAAGAACACCGGGACCCAGGAGTACTTGTCGGTGAAGCCCCACAGCGTGAACGAGTCGCAGCCCTCGACGCTGAGGCACGCCTCGAGCGCCTGGCGGTAGTAGTCCGCCTGCTGGTCCTGCTGCGCCCGCGTCGGCTGCTCCCCGACCGGCACGTCCATGCGGACGTCCAGCTCGGTCACGGCCGTCTCCACCCCGAGGTCGGCGAAGCGCTGCAGGTTGGCCTGCAGGTCGCCCGGGAAGCCGTACCGCGTGCTGAGGTGCGCCTGCACGGAGAAGCCGTCCACCGGCACGCCCTTGGCCTGGAACTCCTGCACGAGCGCGTAGTACGCGTCGCTCTTGGCGTTGTCGCTCTCCACGCCGTAGTCGTTGAAGAACAGCTTCGCGGCGGGGTCGGCCTGGTGCGCCCAGCGGAACGCGTCTTCGATGATGCCGGGGCCGAGCTCGCGGATCCAGATGTTGTCCTGCGTGCGCAGGCTGCCGTCGTCGAGGAAGATCTCGTTCGCGACGTCCCACTGCTGGATCTTGCCCTTGTAGCGCCCGACCACGGTGCGGATGTGGTCGCGCAGGATCCGGCGCAGCTGCGGCTTGGTGAACTCGCCCTCCTCGAGCCACGCGGGGTTCTGGCTGTGCCAGAGCAGCGTGTGCCCGCGCACGACCTGCCCGTGCCGCTGGGCGAAGCGCACGATCTCGTCGGCCGGCCCGAAGCGGTACGTCCCCTGCTCGGGGTGGATGAACTCCCACTTCATCTGGTTCTCGGGCGAGAGGGAGCTGAACTGCTGCCCGACGAGGCGGCGGTACTGCCGGTCGTTGGGGAACGGGTCCGGGTAGGGCTGGTCCACGTGGTGGCCGCCGCCGGCGACCGCGGTGCCGATGCGGAACCCCTCCGGCGCGAGGTCGCGCAGCGCGAGGGGGCCGCCGGGCGCCGCCGCGGCGGCGCGCTCGGCCGCGGGGGCGGCCGTGGCGGGCAGGGCCGCGGGGACCGCGGCGAGGAGGGCGGACGCGCCGAGCACGGCCGCGACGGTGCGGGTGGGCTTCATGGGTGCTCTCCTGCGGTGGGGCGGGCTGCCGGTCGCCCGTCTCGACGTTCCGGAAGTTTCCGGAACATTGCGAGAGACTAGGAAGCCGCGGTCGGTGCGTCAAGGGGTGGCGGGGGGTCGCCTGCGATGCGCGCAGGGGTGCCCGCCGCTGCGCCGGTCCGCTGAGGGGCACCCTCACGCGGGCGCGGATCCATGAGGGGCACCCTCAGGCCGTGCGGGCCCGTGAGGGGCACCCTCAGCAGACTCGACTCTGCTCAGGGGCACCCTCATGCGCGCGCAGGCCCATGAGGGGCACCCTCAAGCGGTGCAGGCCCATGAGGGGCACCCTCAGCAGACTCGACTCTGCTCAGGGGCACCCTCATGCGGCGTCCGCGCCTGGGGGTGCCCCTCATGGGAGGCGGCGCAGGCACCCCGCGACGGGCGGGAGGGGCGCCGAGGACCCGTCCGTACGGGCCCCCGACGGCGGGCGTCAGCGCAGGGCGCGCGGGCAGCCGGCGCAGAGGGCGGCGGCCTGGCCGGGGAGCTTGTCGTTGTAGCAGCAGGTGATGCGCCGGCGGCTCAGCGCCGGGGCGACGTCGGCGTCGACGACCTCGCAGGTCGAGCCGCTGGGCAGCGGGGCCTCGGGGCCCGGCAGGGCCAGGTGGGCGTCGGCGACGGCGCGCACGACGTCGCCGCCGAGCAGCGCCGGGAGCGAGAGCGCGCCGTCGAGGGCGTCGAGCACCCCGCCCCAGAGCTGGTGCGGGCCGCGGCGGACGGTGCGCGGCTCGACGTCGAGGAAGGCGGCGGCGTGCGCGACGACCTCGGCGCGCAGCCGTGCGGCGAGGGCGCGCTCGTCGGGCAGCACCTCGGCGAGCGGCGACCCCGCCGCCGGGTCGTCGGGCAGGCACGCGAAGCGCGGGTCGAGCAGCGCGACCGCGCTCGGGCGCCCGCCCTCGACGCGCACGGCGAGCGCGCCGGGCCCCAGGCGCGGGACGCGGCGGTCGAGCGCGAAGGGCAGGCCGCCGGCGTACGCGGGGACACAGAGGTACCAGGCCCGCACCCAGGCCTCGACGGTCAGGGCGGGCACCGGGGCGCCGGCATCGGCCTCGAGGCGGGTACGCAGCTCCCGATGCCAGGCGCGCAGCACCGCGGAGCCGTCGAGGACCGCGCTGCAGTCGACCCACGGGAGCGGACCCTCGGGCAGGGCGCCGTCGCCGCCCGGGACCGCGAGCTCGAACCACTCCGCGAGCCCGCTCACCCGGCGCGCGGTCGCGGCCAGCGGGTGGGCGGCGGCGACGGCCGGGGCGGGGAGCACGGGTGCGGTCACCGGTGCACCATAGCGAAGGCTTCCCTAACCCCGCACCGCCCGCCCCCGACCGCCGGCTCAGCGCCGGCGGTCGCGCCGCCCGGTGAAGGTCGTGACGGCCACGACGACGACCGCCGCTGCGGCCACCGCGGCCAGCGGGACGAGGTGCTGCGCGTGCCCGCCGCCCTCGTCGGCCCCGGCCGCCGCGTCGGCCCCCTCGCCCCCGTCGGCACCGCCGACCGCCCCGGCGGCCCCTGGGGCCCCTAGGGCCCCGGCGGCAGGGGTCCCCTCCGCGCCCGGGGTGGCCCCCGGCACCGCGGCGGGCCCCGACGGCGGCGCCTGCGACGGCCCCTCCGACGGCTCGGGGGCGCCCGCGCCGGCCCCGGCGGGCGCGCCCGCGCCACCCTCGACCGTGAACCGCACCTCGCCCGACACCGGGTGCCCGTCGGCGGAGACCACCCGGAAGGCCACCCGGTAGTCGCCGTCGCCGGCCGCGGCGACGGCCTGCTCGACGGTGCCGTCGAGGACCTCCGGAGCGCCCTCGGCGGCCGGGCCGCCCGGCCCCTCGACGACGACGGTCGCCAGGCCGCTCTGCACCGCCTCGTCGAAGACCAGCCGCACCACGCCGGGCGCCGCCTGCAGGGACGCCCCGTCGGCGGGCTCGGTGCTGGAGAGGCTGGCGTGGGCGGCGGCGGG
The DNA here is from genome assembly GCF_003594885.1 of Vallicoccus soli. NCBI lineage: Bacteria > Bacillati > Actinomycetota > Actinomycetes > Motilibacterales > Vallicoccaceae > Vallicoccus > Vallicoccus soli. The sequence goes on along the minus strand of NZ_QZEZ01000006.1, from coordinate 122,200 downwards.
GCCCGCGCCGAGCACCGCGCCGGTGCTGGCGGCCCCGAGCGCGAGCGCGCCGGCGGCGAGGCGGCGGGCGGCGGCCGTACGGGGGCTCACGCGCGCCGCCGGCGGGCCGCCAGGCCGAGCGCCCCGGCCCCGAGCACGAGCCCGGCACCGCCGAGGCTCCGGGCGAGCACGTCGTCCCCGGCGGCCGCGGGGCGCGTCGCGGCGACCGGCTGCGCGTCGGAGCCGTCGGCCGCCGGGTCCGCACCGTGGCCGTGCCCGCCCTCGCCGCCGGGCGCGGCCGGCTCCACGGCGACGACCGGCGCGGGGTGCTCGGGTTCCTCGCCGCCCGTCGGGGGCTGGTCCCACGCGACGACCTCGCCGCTGTCGTACGTCTGGGTGGCCGGCAGGACGAGCTCGTCGACGTCGGGCAGCGGGCCGAGCGAGAGCGAGAACTCCTCGAACTCGCCCGGGGCGATGCGGGTGCCCTCCTGCGCGGTCCAGGTGACGCGCGTGACGGCCTCGCTGAGCGTCGTCGTGCCCGTGGCGACCGGCTCGGGGAGTCGGGTGGTGGTGAGCGCCACGTCCCAGCCGGGCAGCGGACGGGCGCGGACCGAGGCCAGCGGGGTGTCCTGCGGCAGCTCCACGGCGAGCGCCGTCGTGCCGGCGTCATCGCGCTCGGTGGGCACGGTGAGGACGACCTTGGCGTAGCCGCCGGCGGTCGCCCCCGCGGGTGCGACCGCGGTCACGTGGGCGGCGGCGGGGCCGGCCAGGGCCGCGCCGAGGGCGGTCAGGCCGGCGGCGGCCGCGGCGGCGCGGGCCGCGCGGCGGCGGGTGGGGGTGGTCTTCGGGTGGGGCACGGGTCGCCTTCCTCCGCGCGCTGCGGCGCGGGGGGGTACGTCGGGTCGGGGTCCGTCAGCCGCGCGCGGCGGCGGGGACCCGCGGCGGCCCGCGGCGGACCAGGGGGCGCGGCGCGGGGGGAGCCGGCGGCGGTGCGGGGGCGGCGGGCCGCACCACGCCCTCACCCGGCACCGGCGGCTGCGCGGGGACGGCGGGCGGGGCCGTGCGCCCGAGCGCGGCGGCGACGCCGGCGCCGGCGTCCCACAGCGCGTCCTCGCCCCGCACGAGGACGACGGCCAGGGCCAGGGCGCCCACGGCGTGGCCGGCGGCCATGACCGGGTCGGCGGCCTCGCGGAGCGCGGCGCCCGGGCCGGCCGCCGCTCCCGTGAGCAGGGCGTGCACGCCCGCCTGCGCGACGAGCGCGACCGCGCCGAGGCGTCGGGTCGTCCAGCGCGCACCGGACAGCGCGAGGCAGGCGGCGAGGACCAGCGCGCCCGCCGCGAGCAGGGCCCCGCCGGGAGCGGGCCCGCCCGCGCCGAGGTGGCCCGCGGCCGGCAGCAGGGTGCAGGCGGCCGCGACGGCGGCGGCGCGCGCCAGCCGCAGCGGTCCCCGCGTCACGAGCTGCACGCCCGCCACGCTACGCCGCGCGGCGGTGCGCCCGGTCCCCCTACGCTCCGGGCGTGACGACCGTCCCGCCGCCCCCGGCACGTCCCGAGCCCGCCGAGGGTCGCGTGCGGGTCGAGCGGGTGCGCGCGGAGGACTGGGAGCGCTGGCGCGACCTGCGCCTGGAGATGCTCGAGGACACGCCCATCGCGTACCTCGAGACCCTCGCCGGCGCGCGCCGCCTCGGCGACGCCGCCTGGCGGGCGCGGGCCGCGGACGCCGCCGCGGGCGCGGGCTTCGTCGCGGTCGACCCCGCCACCGGGACCTGGGTCGGCACCATGAGCGCGTACGAGCCCGAGCCCGGCGTGGCGCTGCTGGTGTCGGTGTACGTGGCGCCGGGCTGGCGCGGCGGCACCGGCGCGGCGGACGCGCTGCTCGCGGCCTGCGTCGCCTGGGCGCGCGGGCGCGGCGCCCCGGTCATGCGGCTGCTCGTGCACGAGGACAACGCCCGGGCGGTGGCCTTCTACGCCCGCGCGGGCTTCGTGCCGACGGGGCGGCGCGAGCCGTACCCGCTGGACCGGACGCGCTGGGAGCTCGAGATGGAGCTGGACCTGGGCACGGCACCGGGCCGTGCGCCGGGGGGGACGCACGGCCCGGTGGTCGGGGAGCCCGGCCGCTAGGCGAGCGCCCGGCGCCCGGTGGCGGCGGGCCGCAGGAGCACCTCCACCGGCAGGCCCGGGTCGCCCGTGGCGGCGCGGGCGTGCTCGGCGGTCTCGCGGACCAGCCGCTCGCGCAGCGCGGGGACGTCGGCGTGCTCGTCGACGTCGACCACCACGGCGAGCCGGTGGCCCCGCCGGCCGTGCACCCGCGCGCCGGCCGCCACGACGCCGGGCATCCGCCCGACCTCCTCCTCGACGGCGTCGGCGAGCGCGCCGGAGCGCAGCACGAGGGCCCCGTCGACCCCGCCGTCGGACAGGTCCAGCCGCGCGACGCGGTCGGTGCGCAGCTGCGCCAGGAGCCACCAGAGCGCGAGCAGCGCCACGGCGAGGCACCCCCCGGCCACGGCCCACCAGGCCCAGCCCCGCTCCTGCGGCCACGCGCGCAGGGCCGGGGCGAGCACGGGGTCGTCCGCGCGCCCGGCGCCGAGGGCGCCCAGGCCGGCGGCCGCGCCGAGGGCGCCGCCGACCAGCAGCGCGAGCCCCAGCAGGGCGACGAGCACCGGGCCGACCCGGTCGACCCGCCTCACCGGGCACCGCCCTCGACCCGCACCCGCGGGCGCAGCCGCCCGTCGAGCCCCAGGTCGTCCAGCCGGGCGCGCACCGCGTCCTCCACGCGGGGGCGCAGCGCGGCGGCGTCGTGCAGGCCCACCTCCGCCCTGACGACGACCCGGCGCCGGCCGGCCCGCGCGCTCGCGCCGAGGACGCCGTCCGCGCCGCGGGCCGCGGCGGCCAGCGAGCGCTCGACGCTGCGGCGCGACGCCGCGACCTGCACGCCCCGGTCGTCGGAGGTCCCCCCGCCGGGCGCGGGCAGCAGGACGGCGCGGGGACGCCCGCGGCGCAGGAGCGCGACGAGCAGTAGCAGCCCGAGCAGCGCCGCGCCCACCGCGGCGGCGACCACGGGCGCGTCCTGCCAGGAGGCGACGGACAGCGCCCCGGCGACGGCCGGGCCGTCCAGGAGGACGTACGGGCGCCCGGTCGCCCCCGCGACGGCCTCCACGAGGCCGACGGCGGCGGCGCCGAGGAGCAGCAGGGACACGACGAGCGACAGAGCGCTGGGCAGCGCGCGCGGCGGCACCGCCGCCGGGCGCGACCCGCTGCGGCGGGACGTGGCCACGGGGATCACCTCACCCTCGGTCGGTCGGGGACGGACGCGTCGAGGCGGAGCACCTCGACGTCGACGCGGAGCACGCGCACCGCGCAGGTGCGCGCCACCTCGGTGCGCACGGCCTCGCGGACGGCGGCGACGACGCGGCGCACGTCCTCGGGCCAGCGCACGGACAGCGCCAGCGAGACCACGGCGACGTCGCCGTCGACCCGCGCGCCGACGTCGGCGGTACGGGGGTCGGCCGCGTCGCCGCCGAGCCCGCCCAGCGCGCCGAGGACGCCGTGGCGGACCCCGCCGGCCCCCGGCACGCGGGCCGCCGCGGCGGCGGCGACCCGCTCGACCACGCGCGGGGCGACGGTGAGCCGCCCGCGCTCGGCGGGCGGCGTCGGCAGGGGCTGCGCGGGAGGCGGCGGGACGGGGCCGGCCCAGGTGGCGCGGGCCGGCGCCGCGGCGGTCACCGCCGGGGGCGGCCGGCGCCGCCGAGGTACGGGGTCAGGTCCAGCTGCCCGGCGAGCACCTTGCCCGCGACGACGCCGAGGGCGCCGAGGACGGCGGTGACGAACAGGCCGCTGAAGCCGTCGACGGCCCAGGCCAGGCCGAGGACGAGGCCGGTCGCGAGACCGGCGAGGGTCAGGGGGGCGGGCACGGGGGCCTCCAGGGTGTGGGGGGACGGTCGGGACCAGCCGGGTCGGCGGGGTCGGCGGGGTCAGACGGGTCGGCGGGGTCGGCGGGGTGGGCGGGGCGGGGGGCGCTGCGGCAGCAGGCGCCGGACGAGGGCCGGCAGCAGGTAGCCCGCGCGGCGCAGGGCGCCGCGGCGGCGGACGAACACCACCTCGGGCCCGGCGCCCGCCCGGCCGGCCGGGTCCCCGGGGCTCCCGGGGCTCCCGGGGCTCCCGGGGCCGCCCCGGTCCCGCCAGTCGGCGCGGCGCAGGCCCTCGGTGAAGGCGGCGGGGTCGCCGCCCGCGTCGGGGTGGTGGGCCCGCAGCCACGCGCGGCGCGCGGCGCGGGCCGCACGGTCCCCGGACGGGGGCTGCTCCGGGCGGCCCGCGGCGTCCCCGCCCGGCGGGCGCCGGGGCACTCAGGCCCCGGCGCCGGCGGGCAGCGCGGGCGGCTCCTCGCCGGGCAGCAGGACGTCCGCGACGAGGACGTCCACCGCCCGGCCCGGCGCGGCGGACGCCGCGGCGGCGCGGACACCGTCGACGAGCGACGGCACCGGGTCGCCGTACCGGAGCACCACGGCCACCTGCAGCCCGCCGTCCGGGCCGACCCGGACGCCGCGCACCCGCTCGCCCGGGAGGTGGGTGGCGACCAGCGCGGCCGTGCCGCCGCCGCCGAGGGCGGCGACGCCCGGTGCGGCGACCACCGCCGCCGCCACCGCCCGCACGTCCGGGCCGGACGCCGCGGACCGCTCCTGCCGCGCGGGCCGCACGGGCTGCACGCCGTCCACGCTCAGACCACGCGGGACGGCTCGGCGTCCTCGTCGTCGTCGTCCGGCAGGTGGATGTCGTTGACGTTGACGTTGACCTCGGTCACCTCGAGGCCGGTCATGCCCTCCACCGAGCCGATGACGTTCTTGCGCACCGCCGCGGCGAGGTCGGAGATGCTGACGCCGTACTCGACGACGACCTCGAGGTCGATCGCCGCCTGGCGCTCGCCGACCTCCACGGACACGCCCTGGCCGACGGCCTGGGACGAGCCGGGGATGCGCTCGCGGATCGCGCCGAAGGTGCGCGCGGCGCCGCCGCCGAGGGCGTGCACGCCGCTCACCTCGCGGGCGGCGATGCCCGCCACCTTCTGCACGACGCCGTCGGCGATGGCGGTGCGGCCCTTGCTCGACTCCAGCGCGGAGCCGCCGGCGCGGGCGACGTCCCTGGTCGTCGTGCTGGCGGTGGTGCTGGTGCCGGTCGTGGTCGTGGTCATCGGGGACCTCCTGTCTCGGGTCGTCCGGATCGGTACGGACGGTTGGACACGACAGGAGTCGCGGAGGTTACGGGTCGCGCACAACTCTTCGGGGAAGGACCCCGGCGTGACCGACGACGCGCACCTCGTCGCGGCCGCCCGGGAGGGCAGCCTCGACGCGTTCGACGAGCTGGTGCGCAGGCACCAGGACCGGGCGTACCGCCTCGCGCTGCGCCTCACCGGCGACCCCCACGACGCGCAGGACGTCGTCCAGGACGCCTTCGTGCAGGCCTGGGGGGCGCTGCGGACCTGGCGCGGCGAGGCCGCCTTCACCACGTGGCTGCACCGCATCGTCGTGAACCGGGCCTCCAACGCCCGCCGCGACCGGCGGCCCACGGAGCCGCTGCCCCCGCACGAGCTGCTGCCGCAGGTCGAGGCGGCGGAGCGGGGGGCCCTGGCCTCCGCCCGGCGCGAGGCGGCGGTCCGCGCCGTCGCCGAGCTGCCCTTCGAGCAGCGCTCGGCGCTGGCGCTGCACTACTTCGCGGACTTCCCCCTCGCCGAGGTGGCCCGCATCCTGGGCATCACCGAGGGTGCGGCCAAGGTCCGCGTCCACCGGGCCCGGCGCAGCCTGGCCCGCCGTCTCGAGGACTGGAGGTGAGCGGCATGGACGGGGGACGTCCCGCACGCTCCGGAGAGCACCCCGGACCCGACCGCGGCGCCGACGGCGCCCCGGCCGGAGCGCCCGAGCAGGAGGTGCCACCGCTGCCGGCGCCGGTGCTGGAGCTCGTCCGCGAGCCCGTGCGGGCGCCGGCGTCGCTGCGCCCGACGGTCATGCGGCGCGTGCGCGACGCGGCGGGCACCGGCGGCTCGGTGGTGGTCGGCGACGGCGGGCGCGGCGAGGACCGCGTCGCGCTGCGCGTCGTCGAGCGCCTCGCCCGCGCCGCGGCCGAGCGGGTGCCGGGCGTCGCGCTCGTGGTCGGCCGCGCGCACGTGGACGCGGAGCAGGGCCCCGGGGGGCTGGTGCGCGTGCACCTCGACGTCACGGTCGAGCGCGGCGCGACCATCACCGAGCTCGCGGAGGCCGTGCGCAGGGCCGTGCGCCGCGACCTGCGGGCCGGCGCCTCGGTGCCGGTCGGCGCGGTCGACGTCGCCGTGGTGGACGTCCGGGTGGACGGGCCCACCGACGGAGCCTGACCCGGCGGCCCGTGCGGCACCCGGCGGCGGTCGGGAGCGAGCGGGCGGCCCGACGGCGACCGGGCCGGGCGCCGGCCCGGCGTAGGCTGCGCGGCGTGGCCGATCCCGCCGCGCCCGAGCCGCGCTGGCTCGACGCCGAGGAGCAGCGCACCTGGCGCGCCTGGCTCGCCATGCAGCAGCTCGTCGGGGAGGCGCTGGAGCGCCAGCTGCAGCAGGACGCGGGCATGCCGCACGCGTACTACGCCATCCTCGCCCGGCTCTCCCACGAGCCGGGCCGCGCGGCCCGGATGAGCGACCTCGCCGCGGCCGTGCAGCAGTCCCAGAGCCGCCTCTCGCACGCGGTCGCCCGGCTCGAGGCCGCCGGCTGGGTCCGCCGCGAGCGGTGCGCGTCGGACCGGCGCGGGAACCTCGCGGTGCTGACCGACGACGGCGCCGCGGCCCTGCGCGCGGCCGCACCGGGGCACGTCGAGCAGGTGCGGCGCGCGCTGTTCGACCCGCTGTCCCGCGAGGAGGCCCGGCTGCTCGGCGAGCTGGCCGAGCGGGTGGTCGCCGCCCACGGCGTCGACCTCGACGCGCAGGCGGGCGTCCCGCCGCGGCCCCACGACCTGGCGTCCTGACCGCACCGGCGGCACCTGACCGGCCCGGCGGCACCTGACCGGCCCGGCGGCACCTGACCGGCCCGGCGGCACCTGGCCGGCCCGGCGGCTCCTGACCGGCCCGGCGGCGCGCCGGGGCGTCAGGCGGGCAGGGCGGCGAGGGCGGCCGCCGCCGCCCCCAGCGGGCCCGCGTCCGGGCCCAGGGCACCGACGAGGACGGCGACGTCGGCGTTCACCGGCAGCGCGGTGCGCGCGACCGCCTCGCGCACCGCGCCGGCGAGCAGCTCCCCGGCGCCGGCGAGGGCCCCGGTGAGCACCACCGCCTGCGGGCTCAGCGCGTTGCACAGCCCCGCCGCGACCTGCCCGGCGGCCTCGCCCGCGTCGCGCAGGGCCCGCCGGCAGGCCGGGTCGCCGGCGGCGGCCGCGGCGAGCACCTCGTGCGGGGCGAGGGGCCCGTCCGCCCAGGCCGCGAGCGCGCGCAGCACCGCGGGCACGCCGGCGTAGACCTCGAGGCAGCCCCGGCCGCCGCAGCGGCACAGCGGCCCGCGCGGGTCCACCGGGACGTGGCCCAGCTCGCCCGCTCCCCCCGCCCGGCCGGTGCGCACGCGCCGCTCGAGCACGACCGCCCCGCCGACACCGGCGTGCAGCTTGAGCAGGACGAGGTCGTCGTACGGCCGCGCGACGCCCCACAGCAGCTCCGCGCGCGCCGCGCAGTTCGCGTCGTTGTCCGCGTGCACCGGCACGCCGAGCTCGGCGGACAGCACGGCGGGGACGTCCAGGGCCTCCCAGCCCGGGCGCATGCCGCGCGGTCCGCCGGTGAGCGGCTCGGAGGGGGCGCCGGCGGGGCCGAGGCCCAGCGGCAGCGCCAGCCCGACGCCGAGCAGCGGGGCGGCCCCCGCGCGCTCGCCCAGGTCGCGCACCAGGCCGGCGGCCGCCTCGAGGCCGTCCCGCGCCCCGTACGCCACCGGCATCCGGCGGGCCGCCCCCGGACCCCGCCCGTGCCCCCCGTCGAGGACCCGCGCCCGCACGTGCGCCCAGCCGAACTCCACGCCGACGACCTCGCCGCGCCCGGGGTCCAGGGCGAGGAGCGTGCCGGGCCGCCCGCGCCCGCCGGGCCCGGTGGGCTCGGCCTCGCCGACCTCGCGGACCGTGCCGGCCGCCACCAGGGCGGCCGCGACGGCGGAGACGGTGGACTTCGGCAGGCCCGTGCGCCGGGCGAGGTCGGCGCGGGTGGCGGCGCCGTGCTCACGCAGGGCCACGACGGTGCGGGCGGTCGCGCCGCGGAGGTCGCTCACGCGGGCGACGCTACCCCTGTTTCGGCCAGACCTGGACCGTTGACACCCCTCCAGGTGCTCCCTAGGTTCGCCGCCGTCCGATACCGCTGCTCCGCCACCGACGCCCCGGAGTGACCATGGTCCGTCCCCGCACCCTCCCCGCGCTCGTCGCGGCGGCCGCCCTGGCCGTCCCGACCGCCGTCCTCGCCGCCCCGGCCACCGCCGCCCCGCAGGCCGCCGCGCCGGCCAGCACGGCCGCGCCCGCGCAGCGGGCCTCGCTCGCCACCGGCGACGACGTGCCGTCCCCCACCGTCACCGGGCCGCTGGCCCGCACGAGCCCTCTGGGCGACCCCCGCCACGGCTACCCCTTCCTCGCCACCGACGTCGACCTGCGCGCCGCCGGCTACGTCGAGGAGGAGTTCCTCGTCTCCGGCGAGGCGACGCGCTACGCCGCGGACGGGCGCACCGACGCGACCGTGACGAGCACGGGGCACCCGTACACGACCCGGATCGTCGTCCGGCGCCCCGCGACGGCGGCCGCCTCCAACGGCGTGGTCCTCGCCGAGTGGCTCAACGTGAGCAACCAGTGGGACCAGGAGGTCGACTGGTTCCAGACCCACGAGCACCTCATGCGCGAGGGGTACACCTGGGTCGGCGTCTCGGCGCAGCGCGCGGGCGTCCACTCGGCGACCGGCCTGCGCGCCTGGAGCCCGGAGCGCTACGGCGCGCTCGACCTCACCGACGGCGGGACGGTCGAGGACGACTCGCTGTCGTACGACGTCTTCAGCCAGGCGGTGAAGGCCCTGCGCGACCCCGCGGGCACCGACCCGCTGGGCCCGCTCGACCCCGACTACGTCATCGCCACGGGCCACTCGCAGTCCGCCGGGCGCCTGCACACGTACTACGGCAGCGTGCAGCCGCTCGCCGACGTGCTCGACGCGGTGGTGCTGCACGGCGGTGGCGGTCCGGTGCGCACCGACCTCGACACCCCGCTGTTCAAGCTCAACTCCGAGGGCGACGTCGCCATCGACCTCATCGGCGCCGCGCAGCGCCAGCCCGACTCCGACGTGCTGCGCACCTGGGAGGTCGCGGGCGCCTCGCACGGGGACTGGAAGCTCATCACCGACTACGGCCCGCTGCGGCTGCGCGACATCGGCTCGCTGCCCGGCGGCTACCCGGGCACGCCGCAGACCTGCGAGCTGCCGTCGCTGTCGCGGGTGCCGCAGCACCAGGTGCAGGCCGCCGTGTACGACCGCACGGTGGCGTGGGTCGCGTACGGGGTGCAGCCGCCGACGGCGCAGCCCATCGCCCTCACCGAGGACGGCGACGTCGTGCGCGACCGCCTCGGCCTGGCCAAGGGCGGCATCCGCCTGGCGGCCCAGGTGGCCCCGGTGCGCGTCAACAGCGGCGTGAACACCGGCCCGGGCTTCTGCTTCCTCGACGGCAGCTCCGTCCCGCTGGCCGAGGGTGTCCTGGCGCGGCGCTACCCCGACGTGCGCACGTACGTCGACCGCGCCGCCGCGGCGACCGCCCGGGCCGTGCAGCGCGGCTTCGTCCCGGCCGGCGTCGCGGCCGACCCGGCCTGGTACTCGGACCTGTCGCACCTCGTCGACGACCTCGCCGCCGAGGGCCGCCTCGCGGCGCCGCTCGCGGTCCGGCTCGACGCGTGGGCGCAGCGGGCCGGGCTCGCGGCGGACGACGGCCGGCGCGCCCAGGCCGTCCGCCTGCTCGAGGACCTCGTCGCGCAGGTCGAGGGCTCCCGGGCCGACGCGCCGGCGCGGGCGGCGCTGCTGCGCCAGGCCGAGGCGGCGCTCGCGGTGCTGCGCCTGCCGCTGTGACCGGCTAGTGCGGCTCCGCCGGGCCCGGTACGGGGGTCCGGGCCCGGTGGCGCCGCACGTGCAGGGCCCGCGCCCGCGCGTCGAGCGGCGGCACCGGGCCCACGACCTCGACCCCCGGGGCGACGTCGGTCACGGCGAGGGTGCGGACCGGCGGCACGGGGGCGCCGAGCTCGGCCAGCCAGCCGGCGAGCTGCGCCCCGGTCGCCGCGCAGACGATGCGCCCGAGCCCGGCCCAGCCGTGCGCGGCGGCGCACATCGGGCAGTGCTCGCCAGAGGTGTAGACGGTGGCCGCCGCCCGTTCGTCGGCGTCGAGGTGCACCGCCGCCCAGCGCGCGGCGGCGATCTCGGGGTGCTGCGTCGGGTCGCCGGTCGCGGCCACCCGGTTCCGGTCCTCGAAGCGGACCACGCCCGCCGCGTCCACGAGCACCGAGCCGAACGGGTCGTCCCCGGCCTCCAGCGCCTCCTCCGCGAGCTCGAGGCAGCGGTGCAGGTGCGCCAGCCCGGCGTCGCCGAGGGGCGTCACCACCCCCACCCGCGCCGCGCGCCCAGCTCCCGCACGGCGGCGTCGACCGTGGCGCGCAGCCGCACCGGGTCGGTCTGGTCGTGGCCGAGGCGCAGCCGGCTGACGACGTCGCGCCCCTCGGACAGCAGCCCGCCGCGCCGGTCCGCCTCCAGCACGACCTCCACGCCCCGGGGGTCGGCGAGGAAGGTCACCTCGAGCTCGTTGACCTTGCGCGCGAGCGAGGACGGCGGGCGGAACTCCAGCTCCTGGTAGAAGGGCAGGTCCGACCCGCGCAGGCGCCCCTTCTCCACGTCGCCGTGGGTGAAGCGCCAGCCCAGGCCGCCGAGCGCCTCGACGACGGCGTGCTGCACGGGCAGCGGGACGACGGTCACGGGGTCGAGGTCGCCCGGGTCGACGGCCCCCGCGATGGCTAGGCGAGTGCGCACACCGACCCGCACGCCGCGTAGGTGCCAACCGCCGAGCGCGGTGACCGGGGTCTGCCACGGCACCGCGACGGCGAAGGGCAGCTCGGTCCGGCTGCCCGGTTCCACGTGGAACCCCGTCCCGACCGTCTGGGCGCCGAAGACGACGTCCTCGCGCCACTCGTGGTCGCCGCTCTCCACCTCGACCCGGGCCTCGAGCCCGACGACGACCTCGTCGACCTGCTGCGCCACGCTGCCGCCGAGCACGACGACCCGCCCGGTCACCGAGCCCCCCGGCTGCACCGCGTCACGGTCGAGCACCGTGTCCACCGAGGCCGCCCCCGCGCCGAAGCGCGCCATGAGGTCGCGCAGAGCCATGCCGTCCCCCTCCCGGGCCGTCCGGCCCGCTGCCGTCGTCGCCGGGCCCCGTACGGACCCTGCTCCCTCGACGGGCGGAGCGCCGGCAGCGTTCCCGCGGACGTGGCGCGCGCCACGCCCGGGGCTGCGACCCGCCGCTCCGGGAACATCGGGTCCGTCGGGGGCCTTGCCCCTGGCAGAGCGAGCGTCCCGGTGCTGCGGCGTCCGTACCCCGTCCGCCCCGCACCTCCCGGAGGCCCCGTGCAGTCCCCCCGCTCCGCGCCGCTGGCCGCGAGCCTCGCCGCGCTGGCCGTCGGCGGCTTCGGCATCGGCACCACCGAGTTCGCCACGATGGGCGTGCTGCCCGAGGTGACCGGCGACCTCGGCGCCACCATCCCCGAGGGCGGGCACCTGGTCTCGGCGTACGCGCTCGGCGTCGTCGTCGGCGCCCCGCTGCTCGCCGTGCTCGGCGCGAAGCTCCAGCGGACCACGCTGCTGCTGCTCCTGCTCGTCGGCGTGGCCGTCGGCAACGCCGCGTCCGCGCTGGCCCCCGGCTTCGGCTCGCTGCTCGTCGCCCGCTTCGCCGCCGGCCTGCCGCACGGCGCGTACTTCGGCATCGGGGCCGTCGTCGCCGCCGCGCTGGCCCCGCCGGACCGGCGCGCCCGCGCGGTCGCCTTCGTCATGCTGGGCCTCACCATCGCCAACCTGCTGGGCGTCCCGGTGGCGACCTGGCTCGGGCAGGAGCTCGGCTGGCGCACGACGTACGGGTTCGTCGCCGTCGTCGGCCTGCTGGCCGTCGCCGCCGTCGCGCGGTACGTCCCCGCCGTCCCCGCGCAGGAGGGCGCGACGGCCCGCCAGGAGCTCGGCGCCCTGCGCCGGCGCCAGGTGTGGCTCGCGCTGCTCACCGGGGCGATCGGCTTCGGCGGCTTCTTCGCGGTGTACAGCTACATCTCTCCGACGCTCACCGACGTGACCGGCACCAGCGAGTCGGTCGTGCCGGTCATCCTCGCCGTCTTCGGCGTCGGCATGACGCTCGGCACCCTCGTCGGCGGCCGCCTCGCGGACTGGAGCATCCCGCGCACGGTGCTGCTGGGCCTGGGCGCCAACGCGGTGCTCCTGGTCCTCTTCACCTGGACCGCGCACGCCCTCGTCCCCGCGGCAGTCACGCTGCTGCTGTTCGCGGCGACCGGCTCGGCGATGATCCCCGCCCTGCAGATGCGCCTCATGGACGTCTCGCCGGACGCGCAGTCCCTCGCCGCCGCCCTGCACCACTCGGCGCTCAACGTCGCGAACGCGCTGGGCGCCTGGCTCGGCGGCCTCGTCATCGCCCTCGGCTGGGGCTACACCGCCCCGGCCGCGGTCGGCGCGGTGCTCGCCCTGCTCGGCATCGTGGTGTTCGCGTACTCCGTGCGCTCGGACCGGGTGCGTCAGCGGGCCAGGGCCGTGGAGCTCGCCGCGGCTTGAGGCCCGGCACAGCGGGGCGGTGGTACGCCCGTCCCGGCGCGGCCCATGAGGGGCGCCCTCAGGCGGGCACCGGGGCCCATGAGGGGCACCCTCAGCCGTGCATGTCCCCTGAGGGGCACCCCCAGCAGGGTCGAGCCTGCTGAGGGGCACCCTCAGGGGCCCGACGCGCCTCCGGGTGCCCCTCATGCGTCACGCGGGAAGCGCCCGGGCGTCACAGCCCGTCGAACGGCGGCGCGTACCGGAACACCCCCGCCAGCCCGGGGTCCCACGCCGTGAGCCTGCGCAGCTGGAAGTGGGCGCCCCAGGCGGGGTCGGGCGCGCGCACGCCGGCGCCCTCGGCGGGCCCGAAGCCGTAGCGGCCGTAGAGCGCGGGGTCGCCCAGCAGCACCACGCACGGCTCGCCGAGGGCGTCGGCGGCGCCGAGCACCGCGTGCAGCAGGGCGCCGCCGATGCCGCGGCCCTGGTGCGCGGGCAGCACGCCGACCGGCCCGAGGGCGGGGACGCGCTGCCCCGCGAGGCTGCCGGCGCTGGTGACGACCGACCCGACGACCGCGCCGCCGGCCTCGGCGACGAGGGTGAGCGGCGCGAGCAGGTGCCCACCGGTGCGCAGCGCCGCCGCGAGGGGCGCCTCGGTGCGGGCGCCGTCGGCGAAGGCGGCCACGTGCACCGCGTGCACGGCGGGGACGTCGGCGGGCAGCTCACGGCGCACGAGGACCACGGGCCCCAGCCTGAGGACGCCCTCGCGCGGCGTCCACCCGGGTCAGCCCCGGCGGGCCGCGACGAGCGCGGCGAGCACCCCGGGGTCGTCGGTCGTGACGCCGCTGACCCCGAGCGCCGCCACCCGCTCCAGCGCGCCCGGGTCGTTGACCGGCCAGGTCGTGACCAGCCGGACCGAGCGGTGCAGCTCGTCGACCAGCCCGGTGCTGAGGTGCGAGCGGTGCACGGCGACCCCGTCGACGTCGCCGCGGCGGACCCGCTCGCGCAGCGCCCCGACCTCCGCGCCCGTGCGCGCCGACACCATCACCCGGGCCCAGTCCAGCGGCAGGAAGCGGTCCAGCGACGGCCAGAGGCGCGAGCAGACCCACACCTCGCGCCCCGGCGCGGCCTCGTGCAGCAGGGCGGCGAGGTGCTCGCCGACGTCGGGCGTGCGGCCCTTGAGGTCCAGCAGGAACGTCGCGCCGCCCGCCGCCGCCTCCAGCACCTCCGGCAGGAGCAGCCGGGGGCGCCAGGCCGGGACGACCCGCCAGGCGTCCCAGAGGAACGGCAGGGGGCCGGCGGTCTTGAGGTGGCGCACCTCGAGGCGCCCCCCGTGGCTCCAGACGTCGGCCTCGACGAGGTCCGCGCCGGCCGCGAGCGCAGCGTGCAGGCCCTCCAGCGAGTTGCCCGCGCGGTGGGCGATCGCGAGCGGCGCCCCGCCCCCGGCCGGGATCACGCCGCGGCGGCGAGGCTCGGGACGGGCTCGCGGCGGTGCGCGGCGAGCGGCTCGACCGGTGCCAGGCGCGCGGCGCGGCGGGTGAGGAGCAGCGCGGGCGCGCCGAGCAGGACGCCGGGCAGCCAGGCGAGCGCGGCCTTGAGGGCGACGGCCCCGACGGCGGCCTGCCACGGGACGCCGAGCGCGGCGAGGGCGGCGGCGAGCGCGGCGTCCTTGGGGCTGGCCCCGTGCGGGCCGGGCAGGGCGCCGGCGAGCTGGCTCGCGGCGAAGGCCCCGGCGATCGCGGCCGGCGCGACGTGGTGCCCGGTCGCGGCGAGGCAGCCGAGCAGGAGCGCGACGACGGAGGCCTGGTACCCCATCGACAGCAGCACGCCGGCCGCGAGGCGCCGCGGGGCGGGGAGCCGGCGCTCGGGCACCCACTGGGGCCGCACGCGGTGCACGACGAGGACGGTCAGGGCCAGCGCGGCGCCGGCGCCGAGCGCGGGCAGCAGCAGGCCGAGCGGCAGCGTGGTGCCGGCCAGGGCGACGAAGGCGGCGAGCCCGACCGCCCCGACCACGCGGTCGAGGGCGACCTCGGCGAGGCCCGACGGCGTGGCCATGCCCGTCCCGTGCAGCCGGCGCACCCGCCAGAGGTCCGCGCCCACGTGGCCCGGCGTGGCCAGGCCCAGCAGCTCGGCCTCGGCGAACGCGCGCAGGTGCCAGCGCCGCGAGCGCCCGCTCTCGCCGATCGCGTACCAGCGCAGGGGGCACAGGACGTACTTGCCGACGACCCACGGCAGCAGGCCGAGCAGCGCCGGCAGGAGGGACACCTCGGGCAGCGCGGGCAGCGTCACGGCGGGCACGGCGAGGGCGGCGACGAGCAGCGCGGCCCGGGCGACGCCCCCGTACGTGACGCGGGGGGCGCTGGCGCGACGGGTCATGGAGGAGGCTCTCGGTCGGGGACGGCTCCGCCTTGAGGCGTACCCGACGGGCAGCCCCGGCACGCCTGCCGCAGCCTCACAGCCGCTTCGTGAGGATCGTGGTGGGTCGCAGGGTCCCGTACGGGTCCGCGGCGTACGCGTCGACCGTCCCGACCCGCTGCCAACCCCAGCGGGCGTAGACCGCCTCGGCCGGGCTGCCGGTCTCGGTGTCCAGGACGAGGACGGTCCGGCCGAGGGCGCGCGCCTCCTGCTCGAGGCGGGCCATGAGCGCGCCCGCGACGCCGGCGCCCCGCGCCCGGCGCAGGACGAGGAGCTTGGCGACCTCGGCCCGGTGCGCGCCGTTGGGCATCGCGGACGGGTGCAGCTGCACGCAGCCCACGACCGCCCCGTCCCGGTCGCGGGCCACCCAGGTGGACGCCCCGCCACCCAGCGCTCGCCGCCAGAAGGCCCGGGCGCCCTCCAGGTCGAGACCGCTGAGGAAGCCGACGCTCGCCCCGCCCTCGACCGCGTCCACGAGGAGCGCGGCGAGCCCGTCCAGGTCGGCGGCGCCCGCCGGCTCCACGGTGGTCACGCGCCGCATCCTGCCCGGCCGCAGGTGCCCGCCGCGACCCCTGCGGTCCGCCCGGTCCGGGCCCGACCCGCCCGGCGCGCCCGGGCGTCGGGAGGCGGGAGGCGTGGGCGGTCGGCCCGGCGGGCAGCCGTCGTGCGTGGCGGGACCGGGCCGACCCCCGTACCCCGACCGGCGGGCCGCCGGGCGGGTGCTGGCCGCCGCCCTCGCGGGCGGCACGGGCGGTCAGGACGCGGTGGTCCTGGGCCTGCCGCGCGGCGGGGTCCCGGTGGCCGCCGAGGTGGCGGCGGCGCTGGGCGCGCCGCTCGACGTGCTCATCGTGCGCAAGCTCGGCCTGCCCGGGCGGCCGGAGCTGGCGATGGGCGCGGTGGCCGCGGTCGGCGACGAGGTGCGCACCGTCCTCAACGAGCACGTCCTCGCCCGCGCCGGGGTGGACGACGCGACCCTGGCGGGCGTGCGCGAGCGGGAGCTGGCCGAGCTCCGGCGGCGGGAGGCGGCGTACCGGGGGGACCGCGCGCCGGTGCCGGTCACCGGCCGGGTCGCGGTCCTCGTCGACGACGGGCTGGCGACCGGGGCGACCGTACGGGCGGCCGTCGCCGCGGTGCGCCGCTCGGCCCCCTCCCGCGTCGTGGTCGCCGTGCCGGTCGGGTCCGCCGAGGCCGTGCGCGACGTCGGTGCCGAGGTCGACGCCCTCGTCTGCCCGTGGGTGCCGGAGCCGTTCCTGGCGGTGGGCCGCGCGTACGTCGACTTCGGCCAGACGGGCGACGGGGAGGTGCGCCGGGCCCTGGGCGGCTGAGCGCTACGGCTCCTGGCCGGCGGCACGGCGCGCGCGGGCGACGACGTCCTCGAGGACCGCCCGGTCCGCCGTCGCCGCGGCCACGTCCTGCGGCCACCCCGGCACGACCTCGCCGGCCCAGGCCGCCCACTGCTCGACGAGGGCGTAGTAGTCGGTGAGGAACCGCGACACGAGCAGCAGCTGCGGGAGCCGCTCGGGGAAGGGGCCGGTGCCGTCGAGGTACTGCTGCCCGACCGCCGCGCTCTCGGCGGCCCGCTCCCTCGCCCACGCTCGCGCGGCGGCGAGGGTCGCCAGCAGGTCCTCGCGGGTCCCGTTCTCGCTGAAGAGCACGTGGAGCAGCTGCTCGGCCTCGAGCACCGGCCCCGCGCCGGGCTCGCGCAGCCACTCCGCGAGCGCCTCCCGCCCCTGCGGGGTGATCGCGTAGACCGTGCGCGGGCGACGGCCGACGAGCTCCCGCGCGCCCGTCGCGAGCCCGTGCGCGACGAGCTTCTTGGGCTCCTCGTAGAGCTTGCTCTGCGCCCGCGGCCACACCAGGCCGACCGAGCGTCCCATCTGCCGGGTCAGCTCGTACGTCGACCACGGCCGGACCGCGAGCAGGCCGAGGACGGCGTACGAGGTCGTGGTCAGCGCACCCCTTGACACCGGTACTCCCTTCGGGACTACTGGGAGGACGAGGCCGTACTCCCGAGGGGACTGTAGGAGGACCCGATGGCCACCACCGAGCGGGCGCGCGTCGACGAGGGCAACCGGGCGCAGGAGCGGACGTGGGACGGCGACGAGGGGGACTACTGGGCCCGGCACGCCGACCGGTTCGACCGGTCGGTCGCGGGCTACCACGACGGCTTCCTCGCGGCGGCCGGCGTACGGCCCGGGGACCGCGTCCTCGACGTGGGCTGCGGCGCCGGGCGGACCACCCTCGACGCCGCCCGGGCCGCCGGGGAGGGCGGCGCGGTGGGGGTCGACCTGTCCTCCCGACTGCTCGAGGTCGCCCGGCGCCGGGCACGCGCCGAGGGGGTGACCGGGGCCCGGTTCGTCCGCGCCGACGCCCAGGTGCACCCGTTCGCTCCCGAGGCGCACGACCTCGTCGTCTCGCGGACCGGCGCGATGTTCTTCGCCGACCCCGTCGCCGCCTTCGCCGGCCTGGCCCGCACGACCCGGCCGGGCGGGCGGCTCGTCCTGCTGGTCTGGCGCGCCGCCGCGGAGAACGCCTGGATCACGCAGGTCGCCGGCGCGCTGTCCGGGGTCGCGGCGCCGCCGACGGCCGGCACCGCCCCCGGCCCGTTCTCGCTCGCCGACCCGCGGCACGTCGAGGCGGTGCTGACCGCCGCCGGGTGGTCGGGGGTCGCGCTCGAGCCCCGCGACGCGCCGCTGTGGTTCGGCGAGGACGCCGAGGACGCGCTGCGGTTCCTGCTCGGGCTCTTCGGCTGGCAGCTCGACGGCCGCCCGGCCGCGGACCGTGAGGCCGCCGTCGACCGCCTGCGGGCGAGCCTCGTCCGGCACGAGGGTCCCCGAGGGGTGCGCTACGCCTCGGCCGCCTGGCTGTGCACCGCCCGGCGCGGGCCCGGCCGGTGAGCGCCGGGCCCGCCCGGGAGCACGCCGGCTCCTTCCGCGACGTCGACGCGGGCTCGCAGGCGCAGCGGGCCGCGGCCGTGGCGGCGCTCGACGTGCAGGCGCAGCTCCCCGCGGTCCGCAGGCTCAAGGCGTGGGCCGTCGAGCAGCTCGACCCGCGCCCCGGCGCCCGCGCGCTCGACGTCGGCTGCGGGACCGGCGAGGACGTCCAGGGCCTGGCCCTGCTGGTCGCCCCCGGCGGGCGGGCGCTCGGCGTGGACCCGAGCCGGGCGATGGTCGAGGTGGCGCGGCGCCGGGCCGCGACCACCGGCAGCGCCGCGCGCTTCGCCGTCGGCGCGGCCGAGCGGCTCCCCGTCGGGGACGCGGAGGTCGACCTGGTGCGCGTCGAGCGGGTGCTGCAGCACGTGCCCGGACCGGCCGCGGCCGTCGCGGAGGTGCACCGCGTCCTGCGCCCCGGCGGCCGCGCGGTGCTCGTCGACACCGACTGGCGCACGCTGGCCGTCTGGCCCGGCGAGCCGGCGGTGGTGGCGGCCGCGCGCGAGGCCTGGGCGGCCCGGGTGCCGCAGCCGGCGGCCGGCGCCCGCCTGCTCGACCTCGTGGCCGAGGCCGGCTTCACGGACCCGCGGCTCACCGCGGAGGTGCTGCTCCTGCGGCCCGCGGGTGCCGGCGACCCGCCGCTCGGCCTCGTCGTCGCCGTCGCGGCCGCCGCCGGCCTCGACCCGGGCGCGGTCGAGGCGTGGCGCCGGGAGCTCGCGCGGGCGGCCTCGCGCGGCACGCTCGTCGTCTCGGTGACCGTGCTCGCCGTGAGCGCCGTCCGACCGCCCCTGCCGCGGTAGCGCCGGCCCGACCGCTGGTGCGGCCGGGGGCCCCGCTGCTTCACTGGCGCCGTGGCCCCTGCCCTGCCCCCGTTCGCGGCCTGGCGCTTCACCGGCGCGGTGGACGGCTTCGAGGTGCTCTACGCCGAGCCCGGCCGGCTGCGCGGGCACACCTCGGCGGTGGAGGACGGCCAGCCGTACGCCGTCCGCTACGACGTCCGCCTCGACGACGCGTGGCGCACGCGCGAGGCCCGGGTCTGGTCCGACACCGTGGCGGGCCCGCGGGAGACGACGCTGCGCTCGGACGGGGAGGGCCGCTGGACCGTGGACGGGGCCCCGGCGCCGCACCTCGACGGCCTCGTCGACGTCGACCTCGAGGCGTCGGCCTGCACCAACACGCTCCCGGTCCACCGGCTCGACATCCGCGGGGACGCGCCCACCGCCGCGTCGGCGGCGTACGTGCAGGCGCTCGACCTCACCGTCCGCCGGCTCGACCAGACGTACCGGCGGCGCGACGCGCACCGCTACGACTACACGTCCGAGGGGGGCTTCGCGGCCCTGCTCGTGTACGACGACGCCGGGCTGGTCCTCGACTACCCCGGCATCGCGGTCCGCCACGCCTGAGCACGGCCCCCGTCCGCCCGCCGGGCGTGGGAGGTCGTCGCGCGGGTAGCCGCCCCGCCCGACGACGGACAGGAGGGGACCGTGCCCGAGCCGGACGACCCGGGTGCGGCGGGGGTGACGGCCCTGCCGCAGGTGCGCGAGCTGGCGCTGCCGGGCCGTCGACCGCCGCTGCTTCTCGTGCCGCCGGGGGCCGATGAGGACCCGGCGCCGCGGCCGCTGCTCGTCTTCCTGCACGGCGCCGGCGGCACCGGCGAGCAGGGCGTGCCGCTGCTGCGCGGGGCCGCCGCCGCGCACGGGGCGCTCGCCCTGCTGACGACCTCGCGCGGGGCGACCTGGGACCTGCTGCTCGGTCGGCTCGGGCCGGACGCCGATGCGCTCGACGCCGCGCTGGACCAGGTGCGGGCCGAGCGCGCGGTGGGACGCCTCGCCCTCGGCGGCTTCTCGGACGGGGCCTCGTACGCCCTGTCGCTCGGGCTCGCCGCGGGGGACCGGTACGAGGCGCTGCTCGCCTTCTCGCCCGGGTTCGCCGCACCGCCGCGGCGCGTCGGGCTGCCCCGGGCGTTCGTCGCGCACGGCACCGACGACGCGGTCCTGCCCGTCGAGCGCTGCGGGCGCCCCGTGGCCCGCGACCTGCGCGGCCGCGGGCACGAGGTGCGCTACGAGGAGTTCCGCGGCGGCCACGTCGTCCCGCGGCCCCTCGTGGACGCGGCGCTCGCCTGGTGGCTCGACGGACCTGCACCCGCCCGCGGCGTGTGACCCGCGGCCGCCCGGGTAGCCGCGCCCCCTCAGGTGACGAGGGGGTCGTGGTGGCGGGAGCGTGGCTCATCGGGCGCGAGGACGCGCGGCGCAGCCGACAGGCGGTGGACGGGGAGCGGCCCCGCGCGGTCCTCCTCGCGGTGCACCGCAGCGACGACCGGGCGCCCGCGGGCGGGCGCCCGCTGCCCGTCGTCGGTGCGACGGGCTCGCCGCTGTCGCTCGACGAGCTGGAGCGGCTCGCCGACACCGACGGCATCGACGTCGTGGACCGGGTGGTGCAGGAGCGCGGACGGCCCGACCCGGCGACGTACGTCGGCGCGGGCAAGGCCGACGAGCTCGGCGAGGTCGTGCGGCGCACCGGCGCCGACGTGGTCGTCGCCGACGAGGAGCTCAGCCCGGCGCAGGCGCGGAACCTCGAGGAGCGGGCGGGCGTCCGGGTCGTGGACCGCACCGCCCTCATCCTCGACATCTTCCGCGAGCACGCGCGCACCGCGGAGGGCCGCACCCAGGTGGAGCTGGCGCAGATCGCGTACCAGCTGCCGCGCCTGCTCGGCCACGGCCGCGAGATGTCCCGGGTCGGCGGCGGCCGGGTCGCGGGCGGCGCCGGCATCGGCGTCCGCGGCCCCGGCGAGATGCGCCTGGAGGTCGAGCGGCGCCGCCTGCGCTCGCGCGCGGGGCGGCTGCGCCGCGGCGTGGGCCAGCTCGCCGAGCGGCGGGCGACCACCCGGCGGCGGCGGGCGCGCAACGAGGTCCCGGGGGTCGCGCTCACCGGCTACACCAACGCGGGCAAGTCCGCGCTGCTCAACCGGCTCACCGGCGCGGACGTCGCCGTCGAGGGCGTCCTGTTCGCCACGCTCGACCCGACCGTGCGCCGGCTGGTGGTGGACGGCACGACGATGACGGTGGCCGACACGGTCGGGTTCGTCCGGCACCTGCCCCACCAGCTCGTGGACGCCTTCCGCTCCACCCTGGAGGAGGTGGCCGAGAGCGACCTCGCGGTGCACGTGGTCGACGCGTCCGCGCCCGACGCCATCGACCAGCTGACGACGGTGCGCGGCGTGCTCGCCGAGGTCGGGGCGGGCGACGTCCCCGAGCTGCTCGTGCTCAACAAGGTCGACGTCACACCGGCGGACCGCCTGGAGGGGCTGCAGCGGGCGTACCCCGACGCCCTCGCCGTCTCCGCGCTCACCGGGCAGGGCGTGCCCGGGCTGCGGCAGGAGCTCGCGGCGCGGCTCGCCACCGCGCGCTGAGCGGGCACAGAGGGCTCCTAGGGTCGGGACCATGAGCACCCCACGCCGCGGCGTCCTCGTGACCGGCGCGTCCCGCGGGATCGGCGCGGCCGTCGCCCGCCGCCTCGCCGCCCACGGCGACCGCGTCGCCGTCCACCACCGGGCGTCGCGCGAGCGCGCCGAGGAGGTGCTCGCCTCGCTCGACGGCGACGGGCACGTGGTCGTCGGGGGCGACATCGGCGACCCGGCCGCGGTGCCGTCCATGGTCGCGACCGCGGCCGACGCGCTCGGGCGCATCGACGTCCTCGTCAACAACGCCGCGCTCTACACCGAGCCGGCGCCGGGCGGGCACCGGCGGCTGGGCCACCCGCTCGACGCGACCCCGTACGAGGAGTGGGTCGCGGCCTGGCGCCGCACGGTCGACGTGAACCTGCTCGGCACGGCGAACGTCACCTGGTGCGTCGCCCGGCACATGCTCGACGTCGACCCGGAGCCGGGGGCGCCGCGGGGGCGCATCGTCAACGTGGGCTCGCGCGGGGCGTTCCGCGGCGAGCCGGACGTGCCCGCGTACGGCGCCGCGAAGGCCGGCGTCCACGCGCTCGGCCAGTCCCTGGCGCTGGCCCTCGGCGAGCACGGGATCGCGGTGTCCTCGGTGGCGCCCGGCTTCGTCGCCACCGACATGGCGGCCGAGCACCTGGAGGGCCCGGGTGGCGACGCGCTGCGGGCGCAGAGCCCGTTCGGCCGCGTCGCCGCGCCGGAGGAGGTCGCGGCGGCCGTGGCCTACCTCGCCTCCGCCGAGGCGGAGTGGGCCTCCGGCGCGGTGCTCGACCTCAACGGGGCGTCCCACCTGCGCTGAGGGTCCCCGCACGCGGAGGAGCCGCCGGCCCGAGCGGACCGGCGGCTCCCCCTGGGTGGCGCGGTGGCGTCAGCCCTCGCGCACCTGCGCGGTCAGCGCCGCCGCGTCGCGCTGCAGGACGCTGCGCGCCACGCCGGCGGTGACGCCGCCGAGCTTGCCGCGGAACGCGTCGAGCTGGCGCACGGCCTGCTTGGCGCGGCCCGCCGCGGCGTGGGCCTCGGCGCCGTCGAGGTGCCGCACGAGCGCCTTCGCCGTCGCCGTCGTCATCGCCCGCTCCGCGCGGAACCGCTCCACGAGGGCCCGCACGTCGGCGAACGAGGTGGTGACCGTGAACGGCACCTCCAGCGTCGCCTCGTTGCCCGCGGCGTCCGTCCCCGTGACGACGAGGAGGTGGGCGCCGAGGGTCAGGCGGTGCAGCTCCAGCGCCGCGCCGGGCTGCAGGCGCGCCCCGTCGAGGCGCGCGCTGACCGTGCCGGCGCCGGACACCGCGTCGACCGCGCGCCAGGCCGGCGTGAGGTCGAGCGAGTCCCCGTACGAGCCGCCGGCCGCGAGGCCGGTGACCTCCAGGCCCGGCGCGGTGGCGTCGATGCGCACCTGCACCCGGCCGACCGGCGAGGTGTTGCCCGCCGCGTCGGTCGCCCGGAAGCGCACGACGGTGGTGCCGTCGGCCGTGACGGTGACCGGGCCGGTGTACGCCGCCCAGCGCCCGGTGCCGACGCGCCGCTCGACCCGCAGGTCGCCGGGGCGGTCGTCGGTGGCCGCGAGCGCGACCGTGACCGGGCCGGTCCACCAGCCGCCCTGCCCGCTGGGCGAGGACGGGTCGAGGGTGGCCTCGACGGTGGGCGCGGTGGTGTCCGCCGGCGGCGGCTCCTCGTCCCCGACCACCCGGAAGTGGTCGAAGCGCGCCGTCGCGCTCTCCTGCTGGGCGGCGCCCAGCGTGAAGAGCCCGACCCGGCCGGTCGTGGCGGCGAGCGCGTTGGTCACGGTGCCGAGCTCGGTCCACGTCTCGCCGTCGGCGGAGTACGAGCCGGTGAAGGTCGACCCCTCCTTGGCGAGGCGCAGGTGCCAGACCCCGGTCGCCAGCTGCGTGGCGTCCGGCGGGTTGGCCTGGACCACGTCGCCGACCTCGCTGCGCAGCTCGATCCGGCGCGACACCGGCGAGCCGGCGGCGTTCTCGGTGACCAGGTCCAGCTTCACGTAGTCGCCGTCGCCGGCGTACGCGATGAGACCGCCCTGCTGGTACTGCTGGTCGAACGCCGACCCGTCGATGAGCGTCTCGACGGTCCAGTCCTCCTCCGGCTGCGGCTGCAGCAGGAAGTTGCGCGGCGGCGTGCCGCCGGTGCCGTAGATGTCGCCGTCACCGGTGTCGAGCTCCAGCCACCCGCCGGCGACGCGCAGCGCCGAGGCGTCCTCGCGCAGCACGGTCCAGCGGCAGCGGTCCAGGGCGGTGCCGTCGAACTCGTCGTCCGGCCCGGGGGCGGACGCCGTGTCGTCGGGCGTGATCTGGAACCAGTCGAACACCGCGTCGACGACCGGCCGCTCACCGCTGCCGGCGAGGGAGATCAGGCCGATCTTCGGGTCGGTGATCCCCGCGAGCGACTTGGTCTGCGGCATCTGCGTCCAGGTGCTGCCGTCCGCCGAGTACGACGCCGTCAGGTTGCTGCCGTCGCTGGTGAACCGCAGGTACGCGGTGTCGGGGAAGGCGTCGCCCAGCTGCGGGCTGTTGCTCTCGCCGACCTCGTTGGGGTTGCCGCCCTCCTCGCGGATGAACTGCACGACGCGCTCGGCCTTGGACGGGCTCGCGAGCCCGGCCCGGGCCTGCAGCACGACCTTGGCGTAGTCCTCGTCACCGCCGTAGATGACCAGACCGGCCTGCTGGTACTGCGTGCGCGCCGGCAGGGTCACCTTGGTGGTGGCCTGGAACGGCCCGCTGGGCAGGTCCTGGAGCACGATGTTCGGCGTCGTGCCCGCGCCCGCGCCGTAGATGTCGGTCTTGGTCGTCGGGAGGACCAGACCGCCGTCGCGGACCCGCAGGTCCTGGTTCTCGCGCACGACCGTCGTCCAGCGCGAGCGGTCGAGCTCGGTGCCGAGGAAGTCGTCCGACCGGCCGGTGAGGCAGGCGGCGCTCGGCGCCTCGACGACGACCTGGACGGTCGCCTCGGTGCTCGCCCCGCGCGCGTCGGTCACGGTGACCCGTGCCGTGTAGGTGCCGGGGCTGGTGTACGTGTACGACGCCTCGGCGCCGGTCTGCGCCGGCGCGCCGGGCACGCCGACGTCCCAGCGGTACGTGAGGGCGTCGCCCTCGGGGTCCGTCGCCGTGGCCGACAGGGCGACCGTAAGCGGCGCCGTCCCGCGGGTCGGCGTGCCGGTGGCACCGACGACCGGGCGCTGGTTGTCCGTGACGCCCTTGCCGACGAAGCGCAGGTAGTTGACGTTGAACCCGCCGCTGACCGCCACGAAGTAGAGCGGGCCCTCGCCGGTGGCCGAGCCGTCGTGCGCGACCGTCAGGTCGCGGTAGACCTGCCACCCGCCGGTCGCGGGCACGTCGACCGCGCCGACGGCCGGGCCGTCGGGCGCCCCGCTGCGGATCTCGAGCCGTCCGCCGCCGGGCTCGGACGCGGCCCGCACGACGACCTCGTCGACGGCGAGCAGGTCCATGGGCTCGTACGCCCACCAGTCGCCGGTCTCGATGTAGCCGAGGTTCTGCCCGCCGCCCGCGGTGTCGCTCGTGGTCTCGCGGACCACGCCCGCGTCGCCGCCGGCCGGGGAGCCGGGCAGGCGCCCGGTCTCGCTGAAGAACTCGGCCTGCTTGAGCTTGGGCTGCAGCACGTGCAGGTCCCGCCCGGTGAGGGGGGAGGCGCCGTCGTTGCCGCCGTCGGTGTAGCGCGCCTCGACGACCGAGAAGATGTCCGCGGTGTCGCCGTGGCCGTCCTCGCGGAACGTCTGGAGCACGCCCTCGCACCCGGTGTACGCGTCGCCGGGGTGCGCGTGGCTGTCGTGCCCGAGCGCGACCTGGACGACGACCCGGGAGCAGTCGACCTCGCCGTCCTCGGGGTCGGCGACCGTGACCTCGTAGCGGACCTGGTCGCCGAAGTCGGCGAAGCCGCCGTTGTCCGGGAAGTCGATCCGCACCGTCGGCGTCGTGTTGCCGACGACGATCGGCACGTTCGCGACCGCGGTCTGCCCGTCCGCGTCGGTGACGGTCAGCTGGGCGGTCACGTCACCGGTCGCGGTGTACGTGTGCACCGGGTCGGCCTCGGTGCTCGTCGTGCCGTCGCCGAAGTCCCACGCGAAGGTGACGGCGGTGCCGTCGGGGTCGCGCGAGCCCTCGGACGAGAACTGCACGGTCAGCGGGGCCGGGCCGCTCGTGACGTCGGCGGACGCGCTGGCGATCGGCGCGCGGGTGCCGCTCGTGTAGTCGACGCGGTAGACGCCGGAGTCGTCGTTGTCGCCGCCGAAGCCGGAGCCCCACTCGATGAGGTAGAGCGCCCCGTCGGGACCGAACTCGAGGTCCATCGGCCGCTTGAACGACATGGTCTCGAGGATGCGGTTGATGTCGACGACCCGCGACGCGGTCTCGTCGAGCTGGAAGGAGAAGAGCTGGTTGGTGTTCCACTCGCCGAACACCGCCTTGCCGTCCCAGTACGCCGGCCAGCCCCGCTCGGAGGTCTGCTCGGGGTCGTACCGGAAGACCGGGCCGCCCATGGGCGCGCCGCCGCCGCCGATCTCGGGGGCGTTGGTCTGCTGGCCGTTGTTCGCGTACCAGATCGTCGCGTCGACGGCCGGCGGGAGCTGGCGCAGGCCGGTGTTGTTCGGCGAGTCGTTGACCGGCGCGTCGCAGTCGAAGGCCCCGCGCGACTGGCTCGTCGCGAAGTCGAAGTCGACGTACGCCGTGTCGCTGTGGCAGTACGGCCAGCCGTAGTTGCCGGGCTCGGTGATCAGGTTCCACTCGACGCGGGCCTCGGGGCCGCGCGTCGGGCTCGCCGCACCGGCGTCGGGGCCGTAGTCGCCCACCATGACGTGCCCGGTCAGCGGGTCCACGCCGAGGCGGAACGGGTTGCGGAAGCCCATCGCGTAGATCTCGGGCCGGGTGAGCTCGGTGCCGGGCGCGAAGAGGTTGCCGGCCGGGACGTCGTACCCGCCGTCGGCCTTGGGCGTGATCCGCAGGACCTTGCCCCGCAGGTCGTTGGTGTTGCCGGACGTGCGCTGGGCGTCGAAGTCCGCGCGGCCCGCGCGCTCGTCGATCGGCGTGTAGCCCCCGGACTCGAACGGGTTGGTGTTGTCGCCCGTCGTGATGAGGAGGTTGCCGTCCTTGTCGAACTGCAGCGACCCGCCGGCGTGGCAGCAGCGGGTGCGCTGCACCGGGATGTCGATGACCCGCGCCTCGGTGGCGAGGTCGATCGTCGAGCCGGCGCCGACGGTGAAGCGCGAGACGCGGTTCACCGGCTCGGTCCCGGCCGGGGAGTGGAAGAGGTAGATCCACCCGTTGTCCGCGAAGGCCGGGTCGAGCACGAGGCCGGTTAGGCCGTCCTCGTTGCCGGTGAAGACCGGGACCCGCGCGGCCGTCGTCGTGCGCTGGGTCTGCGGGTCGACGACCTGCACGCGCCCGTCGCGCTCGACGTAGAAGACCCGCCCGTCGGGGGCGATGTCGAGCTCCATCGGGTTCTGCGTCGAGGTGTCGAGCGCGACCTTCTCGTAGGAGGAGGACTTGCCCGCGGCGCAGTCCGCGTCCTCGACGCCCGCGGCGGTGCGCAGGCCGCCGAGCAGGTGCTCGAGGAACTCCGGCTCCGCGTACGACTCGCGGGTGTGCCCGCCGCCGGTGTACCAGGAGCGGCCGCCGTCGACGTCGGAGCACCAGGCGATCGGGTGGTCCAGGCCCATCGCGCCGCTGCCGGCGTCGAACGAGCCCTCGTCGAGCGAGGCGAGCACGTGCACGTCGCCGCGCGGGTTGCTCTGGAAGCCGTACCACTCGTCGAAGCGGCTCCACTCGGCGTCGAGGTGGTCCGTCGACGGGTGCGCGTGGTCCTCGACCTTGACGGTCGCGGTCTGGTTCTGCGGGTGCGCCTTGAAGTACGCGCCCACCAGCTCGCCGTACCACGGCCAGTCGTACTCGGTGTCCGAGGCGGCGTGGATGCCGGCGTAGCCGCCGCCCGCCTGGATGTAGCGCTCGAAGGCGCCCTGCTGCTCGGGGTTGAGGACGTCCCCGGTGGTGGAGAGCCAGACCACGACGTCGTACTGCGCGAGGTTGGCGTCGGTGAAGGCGGCGGCGTCCTCCGTGGCGTCGACGGAGAAGCCGTGCTCCTCGCCGAGCGCCTCGATGGCGGCGATGCCGGTGGGGATCGAGTCGTGCCGGAACCCGGCCGTCTTCGAGAAGACGAGGGCCGAGAAGGCCTCGTCCCCGGGCGCCTCCAGCGCCTGGGCCGCGGGCGCGGCGAACGCCCCCGCGGTGGGCAGCGCCAGGGCTGCCGAGAGTGCTGCGACGACCGCTGTGCGCAGTCGTCCACGTGGTCTCACCGGTGGTCCTCCTCGTCGAGGGTCAGGACGGTGCCGCTCCCGGCGGGAGCGGTCACGAGGGTCGGGTCGTCGAGCACGGCGTCCAGCGCCACCTGGGCCCCGCCGCGCGCGGCGGCCGTGAGCCCGAGGGTGGACCGGACGACGCGGGCGCCCCCGGCGCCCGGCGCGACGACGCGGACCCGCAGCTCGTCGAGCAGCGGGGGCATGAGGTGCTCGCCGAGGGCGGCGAAGTAGCCGCCGAGCACGACGAGGCGGGGGTTGAGGACGTTCACGAGGATCGAGGCGCCGACGCCGAGCGCGGTGCCGACCCGGGCGAGGGCCTCGGCGGTGCGCGCGTCGCCGGCGTCGGCGCGCCGGGCCAGCAGGGCGAGGCGGGCCTCGAGGTCCAGCGACGGGTCGCGCACCGGGTCGCCGGGGTCGGCCGCGGCCCGCAGGAGCGCGGCGAGCCCGACGAGGGTCTCCCAGCAGCCGCGCCGGCCGCAGCCGCACAGGTCGCCGGCCGGGTCGAGCGGCATGTGCCCGACCTCGCCGCCGAACCCCGCGGCGCCGCGCAGCAGCCGCCCGTCGACGACGAGCCCGGCGCCGACGCCGACCTCGCCCGTGAGGTGCAGCAGGTGCGCGGCCCCGTCCGGCCCGGCGACCGCAGCCTCGGCGAGCGCGGCGAGGTTGGCCTCGTTGTCGACCCCCAGGGGCAGCCCGCGCCGCACGGAGCCGCCGAGCCGGCGGTCCAGGGCGTCGAGCACGGGCACGTCGGCCCAGCGCAGGTTCGGCGCGTACGCGACCCGCCCCTCGGCCTGCTCCACGAGGCCCGGGACCGCGACCGTGGCGCCGACGGGCCGGGCGCCGGCCGCGGCGGCCGCCGCGCAGGCCCCGTCCACCAGCCGGGCGGCCTCGTCGAGGGCCGCGTCGACGCCCGCGCGGGGCACGTCGAGCGGGGTCCGCGCCGCGTGCACGACGCGCCCGCCGAGGTCGAGGACCACCGCGGCCACGTAGCCGACGTTCACCTCGACGCCGACCCCGGCGGTGCCGCCCCCGGCCAGGGCCACCTCCTGCCCGGGCCGTCCCACGGTCCCGCGGTGCAGCGCGCCCCGCTCCACGAGGAGCCCGCGCTCCACGAGCTCCCCGACGAGGCTGCTCACGGTGGCCTTGTTGAGCCCGGTCGCCGCGGCGACGCCGGCCCGCGACGACGGCCCGCCGTGGCGCAGGTGCCGCAGGACGACCCCGAGGTTCGTGCGCCGCACGGCGACCTGGTCCGCCGGCCCGCGCGTCAGCGGCGGCGCGACCGGCAGGACGAGCGGCTGCCCCACGGACCCTCCACCTCGAGCGGCGGGACGGTGCGGCGCGGCCCCGCGCTGGGGCGGGGTCCGGTCGGCGCACACCGTCGTGCGAAGCGGCTCTCCGGGGATTCGGATGCCGGGCCGCCAAACTAGGAGCGGGTCAACGGCCCGTCAAGAGGCGGTTCACGGGGAGTCATGGGACGGAGCGGGGCGTTCCGGGCGTCCGGGCTGCCCCTGTTGACCACGTGGGGCACCCGTAGGGGTGCCCCGCGAGGCGTCCTGGCCTCGTGAGGCACCCGTACGCCTCGTCCGGCGGCCTGGGGGTGCCCCTCATGCGGCCGCGCCTGAGGGTGCCCCTCATCGGTACGCGCGGCAGCCCCCGCTGCGCCGTCCGGGTGACGCTCCTGGCCGGGGTACGGGCGGCGCCGCTAGCGTCCGCCGGGCCGGGAGGAGGCACCGTGGGCACGGGCGTCGGGATCGTGCTGCTCGTCGCGATCGGCGTCGGCTTCCCGCTGCTGGCCCTGCACGTCGGGCGCCGGTTCCCCCTGCCGGGGGCCCCGGCGGCTCCCGACGACGAGTGGGCGCTAGCGCGACGGCTCCGGCTGAGCTGGCAGGACGAGGACGCTGTCGCCCGGGCGCTGGGACGCGGCGAGCGCAGCGCCGACGCGAGGCTCCGTCCCGCCGTGGTCGCCATCGGCCGGCACCGGCTGCAGCAGCGCCGGCGGGAGCGGGCGTCGGCGCTGCGCTTCGCCCGCCGCTGGCGCTACCCGGTCGCGGCGGCCGCGGTCGTGGGCGCGGCGCTGGTGGTGCGGGGGCCGGCCCCGTCGTACCTCGACCTCGGCAGCCTGGCGCCCGGGCTGCTCAACGGGGTCGGGCTGGCGCTGCTCGGCCGCCTGCAGCGCCGGCGCCTGGAGCGGGCCGTGCGGCTCAACCAGGACAGCGCTTCCCCGTGACGCGGCCCGGCCCGCGGTGGCAGGCTGTCGCCGTGGCGCAGACCCAGCCCGAGCTCGTCGTCCGCGACGTGGCGGCCTGGCGCGAGTGGCTCGCCGAGCACGGCGACGAGCAGCTGGGCGTCTGGCTCATGCTCGCGAAGAAGGGCACGACGGAGCCGACGAGCCTGACGTACGCGCAGGCCCTCGACGAGGCGCTCTGCGAGGGGTGGATCGACGGGCAGGCGCGCGGCGGCGAGGGCGGCACGTACTGGCAGCGCTTCACCCCCCGGCGCGCCCGCAGCATCTGGTCGGTGCGCAACACGCAGTACGTGGCGCGGCTCGTCGAGGAGGGCCGCATGCGCCCGCGGGGCCTGGCCGAGGTCGAGCGCGCGAAGGCCGACGGCCGGTGGGACGCGGCGTACGCGGGCCCGGCGACGATCGAGGTCCCCGACGACCTCGCCGCCGCGCTGGCCGCCGAGCCCGCGGCGCAGGAGCTGTTCGGCAGGCTCAGCGGGCAGAACCGGTACGCCGTCCTGCACCGGGTGGTCACGGCGGTCCGGCCCGAGACGCGGGCGCGGCGCATCGCGCAGTACGTGGGCATGCTCGCGCGGGGCGAGACGCCGTACCCGCAGCGCTGAGCGGGGCTCACCCCTCCCGCACCGGGGCGTACGGGACGTAGAGTCCGCGCCGTCATCACTCGCCGTCGCTGCGCTGTCGCTCAGCGACTCCCCGGTAGGACTGCTGCATGCTCAAGCGCACCCGCTGGTCCCTCGCCGCCGCGACGGGCCTCGCCCTCGGCCTCGGCCTCGTCACGCCCGCCGCGGCCGCCCCCGGCCCGGTCGCCGCGCCGACGGCCGCCGCCGCACGGACGACCGCCGCCGCCACGTCCGCCGCCCTCCCGCCGGCGCTCGCCCGCCTGCTCCCCGCCGACTGGGACCAGCGCCGCGCCGCCGCGGCGGCCCGCCTCGGCGTCGAGCCGTCGCCGGCGCAGGAGGCGCTGGAGCGCGTCATCGACCCCGCCGACCACGCCTGCGCCCCCACGGCCCTGGACGCCTTCGTCGAGGACCTCGTCGCCGGGGTGCCGACCGAGGACCTGCTGGTCCTCGCGCTGTTCGGGGGGCTCGACGTGGCGACGTACGACGCCCTCCTGCACGGCACGGCGAGCGACCCGCGCTACGCGCTCGACCCGGACTACCGCAAGGAGCTGAGCACGTCGTTCCGCTCGGCCCAGCGCTTCTGGGACGTGCAGAGCTCGGACATCCAGCTGCTCGCCATGCACGGCGCGGCGGCCCAGGACGCCGCCCGGGTCGAGCGGTTCTACCGCGAGGTGTACGGGGTCCCCGCCGCCGACGCCCGCGAGCTCGCCGCCCTGGTGGTGGACGCCGTGCGGCGCCTGCCCGGGGGCGCGGACAACCCGCTGCTGACCCTCAACGCGTACGCCTTCACCGCCGAGGGCGACGACGACCCGCTCGTCGCCGGCGTGCCCGACAAGATCGTCTTCGGCGACGGCATCCTCGCCTTCCTCGAGCACCTCCGCATCGCCGACGTCGGGGCCCGGGCGATCCTCGCCCACGAGTTCGCGCACCACGTGCAGTTCGAGCAGGACCTGTTCGACTCGCCGCTGACCGGCCCCGAGGCGACGCGGCGCACCGAGCTCATGGCGGACGCGTTCGCCACGTACTTCGCCACCCACAAGCGCGGCCTCACCCTCAACGCGAAGCGGCTGCTGCAGGTCGAGCGCTCGTTCTTCGAGGTGGGCGACTGCTCGTTCGAGAGTGACGGGCACCACGGCACGCCGGCCCAGCGCCTGCGCGCGTCGCAGTGGGGCGCGGACGTCGCGCGCAGCGCCCAGAAGCAGGGCCACGTCCTGCCCTCGCTCGTGCTCGCGGGCCGCTTCGAGGCCGCCCTCCCCGGGTTCGTCCGGCCCGACGCGGGCTGACCGCCCACCGCCACCCCATGAGGGGCACCCCGAGGCGGTCCGCGCGCATGAGGGGCACCCTCAGCAGAGTCGAGTCTGCTGAGGGGCACCCCCAGGCGTCGCGCCCGCCAGAGGGTGCCCCTCAGGGGTCACGCAGCGCACCGTCCCCCACCTCGGCGCTGCGCCGTCCGGGTGGAGCCAGCGCGGTGCACGGGCCGTCCGCACGGTCCTCACCGGTGCGGAGGCGCCGCCCCCGCGGGAGCGGCCCCGGACCACGCAGCGCCGCTCAGCGCTTCTCGCAGGCGATCCCGTCGTCGTCCCGGTCGAGGTCGCGCTGGCCGACGCCGCCGTCGTTGAGCGCGTACGCGGCGGCCGAGGGCAGGTACGTCGTCACGGGGGTGCCGCTCGTACGGTCCTTCGCACCCGGCGTGCCGACCCCGTGCGGGTAGTGGCTGTTCAGCCCGTCGCAGTTCCGGTACGGGGCGAGCGCCGGGTAGACCGTCAGGCGCAGGACCCGGGAGGAGGCCGCGTTCGTGGTGGCGGTGCGGCCGACGGCGGTCCGGTAGTAGGTGGTGCGCGACGGCCGGACGGCGACCGCCGCGTTGCCGGCGCGGTCGGTGCGGACCAGGGCGAGGGTGTTCCAGCGCGCGGCGTCGCCGGAGCTCTGGAAGCCGAGCCCGGTGACCATGCCCGGGCGCACCGCCCCCGAGAAGCGGACCGCCTGCCCGTTGTGGATCCACGACGCGGACAGGGCGGCCCCGAGGCGCACGTCGACCGGGGCGGCCTGCGCAGCGGGCGCCCCGGCGAGCGCGGGGGCCCCCGTGACCAGGAGGGCGGACAGGGCGGTGCTGAGCGAGCGGTTCACGGTTCCCCCCGAGGTCGCAGCAGGACGGAGCGCACGCTAAGCGGCAGACCGTGCTCTCGTACGCCGAACGGGTGAACTCGGATGTCCTAGCCCCCTAAGCGCCGCGCCGCCCTCGGGCGTCAGGGACAGGTCAGCACCACCACGGGAGGGGAACCCATGCACCGCACCGCCGCCGTCCTCGCCGCCGCCGCGCTCGGGGCGTCGTTCGTCGCGACCGCGCCCGCGCCCGCCGCGCAGGGCGCCGCCTGCCGCACGGACTGGGGGTCGACGGTCGAGCGGGACCGCTCGTCCACCCCCGCCGAGGTCGTCGGCGTGCGTGCGGGCCGGCACGCCTGCTTCGACCGGCTCGTCGTCGACCTCGGCCGTGGCCCCGCCGCCGGCTGGTGGGTCGGGTACGTCCCCGAGGTGCGCCAGGCCGCCAGCGGCGACGTCCTCCCGACCCGCGGCGGGGCGTCGCTCCAGGTCACGGTGCACGCCGCGGCGTACGACGAGGACTACCGCCCGACGTACCGGCCGCGCGACCCGCGCGAGGTCGTGCCGGTCGCGGGCTACCGCACCTTCCGGCAGGTGGTGTGGGCCTCGAGCTGGGAGGGTGACACCGGGCTGGGGATCGGTACGCGGGCCAGGCTGCCGTTCCGTGCGTTCGCCGTGGCGGGTCCGGGCGGCACCACCAGGGTCGTCGTCGACGTGGCGCACACCTGGTAGCAGCAGGTCCGGCGGGGAGCGTGGACGACGGGGGGCGGGTGGCGGGCGACGACGCGGACGCGGTCTGCCGGCGCGAGCACCCGCGCCTCGTCGCCGCGCTCACCGCGTACACCGGGGACCGCGACCTCGCCGTCGAGCTGTCCCAGGAGGCGCTGGCGCGCGCGCTGCTGCACTGGCGCGAGGTCCAGGGCATGGACGCGCCGGGCGCCTGGCTGCACCGGGTCGCGATGAACCTGGCGAACAGCCACTTCCGGCGCCGCCGCTACGAGCGCCTGGCCCTGCGCCGTGCCGCGGCGCGCGTGCCGGCCTCCGTCGACGCCCCCGAGCCGCCGCTCGGCGGCGCCGTCAGGACAGCGCTTGCCGAGCTTCCGCCGCGGCAGCGCGAGGCGGTGGTGCTGCGCTACGTCCTCGACCTGTCGGTCGAGCAGGCGGCGGAACGGATGGGCTGCGCCGCCGGTACGGTGCGCGCCCTCACCGCCCAGGGGACCGCCCGCCTGCGGCGGCACCCGGGCCTCGCCGACCTGCAGGAGGTGCTCCCATGACCGACCCGCGCGATGCCCTGCGCGGCGCCGGCGGCCCGCCCGCCGACGACCCCGACCTGGCCGCGGTGCACGCGCGCGCCGGGCGCCTGCGGCGCCGGCGCCGGGCCGCCACGGCCGCCGGGACGACCGCCGTGCTCGTCGCCGTCGTCGGCGCCGGCGCGCTGGTCCTCGGGCCGGGCGACGACCGGGGCGGCACCGTCGTCGCCGTGCCCACCGCGACGGCACCGGCCACCCCGACCGGCACCCCGACCGGCACCCCGTCCGGCACCCCGGCGCCGACGACCGCGCCGACCCCCGACCCGCCGGCGACGCCCGACGGGCCGGGCCAGGACGACGAACCGGACGACGAACCGGACGGCGAACCGGACGGCGACCCGGACGGCGACCCGGACGGCGGGCCCCCGTTCCCCGCGGACACCCGCGACGACACCGCCGAGCTGCAGGGCGGCGGGGGCCTGACGGTCACGGACATCCGCACCGGCCGTCAGGACGGCTACGACCGGGTGGTCTACGAGCTGGAGGGGCCCGCGGGGGCGCTGCCCGGCTGGCGGGTGGGCTACGTGGACGAGGCCCTCCAGGAGTTCAGCGGCGCCCCTGTACCGCTCGCCGGGGGCGCGGCGCTGCAGGTGCTCCTCACCGGCATCGCGAACGAGCCGCCGGCGGGCCTCGAGCCCTTCACCGGCCGGCGCCTGCCCGGTGACACCGCGCTCGTGCGCGAGGTGGTGACGACGGGGGCCTTCGAGGGGGAGGCGCAGTCGTTCGTCGGTCTCGACGCCGAGGCGCCGTTCCGCGTGACGCTGCTGGAGGACCCGGCGCGCGTGGTCGTCGACGTCGTCGCCCCCTGACCACCGCGCGCCAGGGGCCGTACGGGTCGCCCGCCGGCCCGGGGGTGCGAGCAGGCGCCCGTCCTCCTCAGCCCCGCGGCGCACCGGCCGATGGGCCCGGCGCCGCCCAGCGCCCCGGGCGGCGCGGGAGGTCGTCGTGGAGCAGGACCCGGAGCAGCACCCGGAGCAGCACCCGGTGCGGCCGGCCGGTGGGCCGGAGCTGCCCCGCTCGCCGTCCGGCCGGGTGCCGCGGTGGGTGCGCGACGAGGCGGCGGCCCGGGACGTCGTGCCGGAGCCGCGCCGTCCGGCCGTGCGCGGGCCCCTGCGCGTGCTGGGGCGCCAGCTCCTGCTCGGCGCCTCGGTCGTCGCGGCGCTCGCCTGGGGGGCGCTCGGCGGTCCGGTGCCCCCGCTGCCGGGGGCGGCTCCCGCCCCGTCGCCGGTCGGGCCGGACCTGCCGACCCCGGGGCGCGGCGCGGCCGGCGCGCCGCTGGGCGAGCCGGCGCCGCTGGCCGCCACGAGCGCCGCGTACCGGTTCCTGCACCCCCGCGAGGGCGGGGCCACGGCGTACGACCCGTGCCGGCCCGTGCACTACGTCGTCCGCCCCGACGGCGCCCCGCCCGGCGGGGACCTGCTGCTGGCCGAGGCGGTCGCCCGGGTGGGCACGGCCACCGGCCTGCGCTTCGTCGCCGAGGGGGCCACCGCCGAGGGCCCGGTCGAGCGGCGGGCGCCGTTCCAGCGCGACGCGTACGGGGACCGCTGGGCGCCGGTCCTCGTGGCCTGGGCGACGCCGGCGGAGGCGCCGCGGCTCGCCGGCGAGGTGACCGGCTACGCGGGCAGCCACTCCGTCACGGCACCGGGCCGGCCGCCCGTCCTGGTGACCGGCGAGGTGGTGCTGGACGCCGGGCAGATGGCCCGCGTCCTGGCTCGTCCCGGGGGCTGGGCCGCGGCGCGCGGCATCGTCCAGCACGAGCTCGCCCACCTCGTCGGCCTCGGCCACGTCGACGACCCGACGCAGCTCATGCACCCCTCGACCGGCCCCGTCACCGACTTCGCGGCGGGCGACCTCACCGGCCTCGCGGTCCTCGGCCGGGGTCCCTGCGTGCCGGAGGTCTGAGCCCCGGCACCGGGCCCCCGCCCTGCCGCGTCAGGCCGGCTCGACCCGCGGCGTGCGCGCGTGGGCGGCCGCCCACTCCAGCGCGTGGTCAGCAACCGCTTCCCAGCCGGGCGCCGCGCAGGTCCAGTGGTCGCGGCCGGGGTACTCGTAGTACTCCGTCACCGCGGGCGACTTCTCCCAGTGCGCGGCGTTCGAGCGGTTCACCGAGGGCGGCATGATGTGGTCCTCGCCGCCGGCGATGAACAGCAGCGGCGCCCGGTCGGCGCTGAAGTCCACCCAGGTCTCCTGGTGCCCGGGCTTGAGGTTCGCGAGCACCCCGTACGCCCACAGCCAGCGGCCGGGGGCGCCGATCGCGTAGCGCGCGTGCGCGGCGTCGGAGTCCTCGCGGCTCAGGGTGTTCGTGAAGGCGTAGTGGAACTCCTCGGGCGTGAACTCGACGGCCCGGTGCACCGTCGCCGGGTTCCGCAGCGCCGGGAAGAGCGAGCGCACCTGCGACAGCGGCGTGACGCGCACGCCCTCGGGGGGCGCGGAGTCGATGGCCACCCCGGCCGCCCCGAGGCCCCGCGCCAGCAGCAGCTGCGTGAGGGTGCCCCCGAAGGAGTGGCCGATGATGAGCGGCGGGCGGTCCAGGGCCTCGACGACGCCCGCGAGGTAGTCCACGGTCTCCGGAACCGTGAGGTCCGCGATGCGCTGCGGCTCGGCGCGCAGCCCCTCGACCTCCACCTCGAAGCCCGGGTAGCCGGGCGTGAGCACCCGGTACCCCTTCGCCTCGTAGTGGGGCACCCAGTGCTCCCAGCTGCGCGGCGTCATCCAGAGCCCGTGCACGAGCACGACCGTGTCGGGTGCCCCTGCGCCCATCGTCCCGTCCATCGTCGCGTCCTCCGTCGCCGCTCGTCCGTCGTCGCGGGGCCGCGCCGCCCCCGGTGGCCGCGACCGTACGGGCGCCGCCGCACACGGGGGCGGCCCTGCGTGCCGCCCCGTCGGCCCTGCGTGCCGCGCCGGGAGCGGTCCCGGCCCGCCGGCGCCGGGCCCCGCGACCCTTGCCGGGACACGGCCGCCCGCCTACCGTCGGGCGCGGGCGACCTCGGGAGGCTGCGGTGGGCGTGCTGCTCGACACCCGCGAGCTCGCGCCCGGCGAGCGCGCCGAGGCGCTGCGCACGGCGCTGCGCGAGGCCAGCGGCTCCACGCACGTCGACCTCGACGGGGACGGCGAGGTCGAGGGACGCCTCGAGCTCCGCCCGCTGGGGCCCGTGCGGCTCTTCACCGCGGCCACCACGGGCGTCGCCATGGCCCGCACCGAGCGGGCGGTGCGCGGCGCGTCCCCCGACGCGGTCGCCCTCGCGGTGCACGGCACGGGCACCGGCCGGTACGAGGGGGGCAGCAGCCGCCGGGTCGTCCGCGGCGGCGACCTGCTCCTCGTCGACATCACCCGCCCCTTCCGCTTCTCCTGGACCGGCCGCGGGTCCTCGGCGTCGGTCCAGGTGGCGACCGCCGACCTGGGGATGCCGCTGGAGGCGGTGCAGCGCGCCGCGGCCCGGCTGCCGAGCAGCCCGCTGCACGCCCTGGTCCGCCGGCACCTGCTCGACCTCGCGCGCAGCCCCGCCGCGACCGCCGGTGCCGCCACCGAGGCCGTCGGCGGCGCGACCGCGCAGCTCGTACGGGCCCTGCTCGCCTCCGCCGACGACCGGGCCGGCGACCGGGGCGCCGTGCTGGAGGAGACCCTCGTGGCCCAGGTGCGGGCGTACGTCCGCCAGCACCTGCGCGACCCCGAGCTCGGCCCCGACGCGGTGGCCGCGGCGCTGTCGGTGTCGCGGCGCCAGCTCTACCGGGTCTGCGCGCGGCACGGGCTCAGCCTCGAGCAGCACGTCATCGCGCTGCGCCTGCAGGGCGCCCGCGACGAGCTGGCCTCGCCGGCGGGGCGCGGGCGCACCGTCGCCGCCGTCGCGCACGCCTGGGGGTTCAGGGACGCGACCCACTTCGCGCGGCGGTTCCGGGCGGCGTACGGCGTGCTGCCCCGCGACGTGCGCGACGGGGGTGCGGGGCGGTGAGCCGGGACTGGGACGTGCGCGGCTCGCAGCTGGCCGCCGAGGCGATCGCGGCGGGGGCGCCGACGACGTGGTTCGACCGGCTGTACGCCGAGGGCGAGGCCGGCGCCGTCGGGATGCCCTGGGACCGCTCGGCGCCGCACCCGCTGCTGCGCACCTGGACGGCCGGGCGGGGCCTGCGCGGGGAGGGCCGCACCGCGGTCGTCGTCGGCAGCGGCCTCGGCGCCGACGCCGAGCACCTGGCGTCGCTCGGCTTCCGCACGACCGGGTTCGACGTCGCGCCGACCGCGGTGCGCCTGGCGCGCGAGCGGCACCCGGGCAGCCCGGTCTCCTACGAGGTGGCGGACCTCCTCGCCCTCCCGGCGGCGTGGCGGGGGGCGTTCGACCTCGTGGTGGAGGTCTACACGCTGGGCGCGCTGCCCGATCCGCCGCGCTCGGACGCCGCGCGGGCCGTCGCCGGCCTCGTCGCCCCCGGCGGCACCCTGCTGGCCGTCGCCTTCCGCCGGACCCCCGCGACCGGCCCGGCGGACGGCCCGCCGTTCCCGCTGGCCCGTGCGGAGGTCGAGGCCCTCGCGACCGGCGGCCTCGAGGTCGTCGCGGTCGAGGAGCACGACGGCCCGCACTGGCGGGCCGAGCTGCACCGACCCGCCTGAGCAGCGGTCCGGGGCCACCGGCGGGCCACCGGTCCTCAGCCCGGGGCCGACGCCGTCGCCGCCCACGCCGGCGCCCGGTCCGAGGCCTCGTCCTCGCAGTCCAGGCCCTGCGCGATGAGCCCCCGGTAGTCCTCGATCTTCCCCCGCACCAGCGCGAGGTCGCCCTGCAGCTCCGCGAGCCGCTGCTCGACCGCCGCCGCGTGCCGCTCGAGGACCGCCATGCGCACCGGGTGGGTCGCGAGCTCCCCGCCCCCGGCCTGCACGAACTCGCGCACCTGCGCGACCGGCATGCCGGTGCGGCGCAGCGCCTGCACGAGCCGCACGAAGCGGATCGCCGCCGGGGAGTACCGCCGGCGCCCGTCGGCGGTGCGCACGACCTCCGGGAGCAGGCCGGTACGCTCGTACCACCGCAGCGTGTCCACGCTCAGGCCGGTCGCCGCCGACACCTCGCGGATGCCGAGGTAGGGCGCGGGCGGGGCGGCGCACGTCGTCATGGCCCCCACGCTAGGCAGTGGCGCCGGGGACCGCGAGCACGAAGCGGCCGCGCACGTCCCCGCGGTCGAGGCGGTCCAGCGCCTCCTGCACCCGCTCGAGCGGCAGCACCTCGACGTCCGCGACCACCCCGTGCTCCGCGGCGAAGGCGAGCATCTCCGCGGTGTCGCGGGTGCCGCCCGAGCCGGAGGCGGTGAGTCGGCGCCGCCCGACGAGCAGCGGGAGCGCCGGGACCTCGTAGGAGGCGGGGATCCCGAGCATGCAGAGGGTCCCGTCCATGTCGAGCACCTCGACGTACGGGCCGAGGTCGTGCGCCGCCGGGGCGGTGTCGAGCACGAGGTCCAGCGAGCGCGCGGCGGCGGCCATCGCCGCGGCGTCGCGGGACACCACGACCTCGTGGGCGCCGGCGGCCCGTGCGTCGTCCGCCTTCGCCGCCGAGGTCGTGAACACCGTGACCCTCGCGCCCAGCGCGGCCGCGAACTTCACCGCGAGGTGGCCGAGGCCTCCGAGGCCGACCACGCCGACCCGCACGCCGGGGCCCGCGCCGTACCGGCGCAGCGGCTGCCAGACCGTGGTGCCGGCGCACATCAGCGGCGCGGCGCCGGCCGGGTCGAGGCCGTCCGGCAGCGGGTACGCGAACGCCTCCCGCACGACGTACTCGGTGGAGTAGGCGCCGAGGGTGCGCGAGCCGTCGACCCGGTCGACGCCGCCGTAGGTGAGCGTGGGGAACTCCAGGCAGTAGCTCTCCTCGCGCTCGCGGCAGCTCCGGCAGCGCCCGCACGCGTCGACGATGTTGCCCACCGCGACCCGGTCGCCGACGGCGAACCTGGTCACGTCCGGGCCCACCGCCTCGACCACGCCGACGAACTCGTGCCCGGGCACGACCGGCAGGTCGCCCGCCCGCGCCCCCTGCACGGCGTGCAGGTCGGTGTGGCAGACGCCGCAGTGCGTCACGCGCACCACGACGTCGTCGGGCCTGGGGTCGCGGCGGGTGAACCGCCAGGGCCGCATCGTCCCGCCGGGCTCGGTCAGGGCCCAGCCGTCCACGTCGCGCACGACGTCCTCCTCCCGCCCGGGCGGGGCGCCCGGACGGTGCGGACGCTAGGAGCTGGAGCGCGCTCCAGCGCAAGCCGGAGCGCGCCCCCTGCGCGCCCGGTCCGGCTAGTCCTGCTTCGGCTCGGCCATCTGCCGGTGCGCCGCCGCCTTGAGCTTGTCGGGGAGCACCGCGTTGGCGACGCCCTGGAGCTTCGTGCTCACCGAGCCCGCGACGACCTTGTCCTTGCCGTCCATGAGCGCCTCGAAGCCCTGCTTCGCGACCTGCGCCGGGTCGTCCTTGGAGCTCTGGCCGACCGTGGTGTCGTCCATGTCGGCGCGGTGGAAGAACTCGGTGTCCGTCGGGCCCGGCATGAGCGAGGTGAGGGTGACGCCGGTGTCCTTGAGCTCGTTCTGCAGGGCCTCGGTGAACGACTGCAGGAACGACTTCGAGGCGTTGTAGACCGCCTGGAACGAGCCCGGCATGGTCGAGGCGATCGAGGAGGTGACGAGCACGCGGCCCGCGTCGCGCGACGCCATGTCGCGCAGCACGCGCTTGGCCAGGTGCACCGTCGAGCGGACGTTGAGGTCGATGACCTCGAACTCGTCGTCGAGGTCGATGTCGAGGAAGGCGCCGCCGCGGCCGACGCCGGCGTTGAGCGCCGCCGCGTCGAGCGGCC
Source organism: Vallicoccus soli (assembly GCF_003594885.1). NCBI lineage: Bacteria > Bacillati > Actinomycetota > Actinomycetes > Motilibacterales > Vallicoccaceae > Vallicoccus > Vallicoccus soli. The sequence continues at coordinate 81,253 of NZ_QZEZ01000006.1, read as the reverse complement.
GGCCGGTGGCGCGCACGGCGGCCCACAGCTGCTCGACGCCGTCGTACGTGCGCAGGTCCGCCTGCACGTGCTGGACGGCGGCACCGCTCTCGGCCAGCCCCTCGGCGGCCAGGGCGACGGTCGGGTCCTCGGCGGTCACGACGAGGTCGAAGCCGTGCTCGGCGAACTGCTTGGCCAGCTCCAGGCCGATGCCGCTGCTGGCGCCGGTGACGAGGGCGAGGGGGCGGGCGGTGGGGCCGGCCCCGGTCAGGGTGGTGTCGGTCATGCACCCCCGGTACCCCGTCGCGCGCGGTTGACCGCCCGCTCCCGGCGCCCCTCCCGTCCGTGCCTCCTACGGCCGCCGGCCGATGAACGCGAGCAGCCGGGTCTGCGCGTCGGCACCCTCCGCGACCGGCGTGCGCGGACCGTAGTGACCGCTGCTGCGCAGCGCCGCGTCGAACGGCTCCATGCCGGCGAGCAGCTGCGCGCACCGCGCCTCGTCGAGCCGCTCGTCCTGCCCCGTGGCGCGCGCCAGGTCCCACGTGTGCAGGAAGACGTCCGGCGTGACGAACCGCTCCACCGCCTGGTCCAGCGCCACGTCCCCGGTGTGCGGGTTGCGCAGCACCCGCCCGGGCGTCGCCGGGTCGTCGAGCAGCGCCTGCACGCCGTCGCGCCACGCGGCCCAGGCGCCCGCCGGGTCCTCGCGCCACGGGGGCCCCGCCGGGAGCTCGACGCCGGCGCCGCCGCGCAGGAAGGCCGACGTCCAGTCCACGAGGTGGCCGACGACGTCGCGGGCGACCCAGCCCGCGCAGGGCGCCGGGGCGTCCCAGGCGCCGACCGGGACCCCCTCGACCCGCCGGCCGAAGGCGTCCGCCGCCGCGCGGAAGCCCTCGGCCGGCGTCGGCACCCCGCTCACGCGCCCTCGGCGAGGACGTCGTCGAGGCGCTCGTACCCCTGGCGGACGCCCGACTCCATGCCGCTGGCGAGGAAGGCGTCGCGGGACTCGAAGGAGTCGACGAGGGAGGTGGCGGTGAGGCGCGTACGGCCGTCGCCGAGGTCCTCGAGGACCAGCCGCTCGAGGGCCACCCCGTCCGGCCAGCCCTCGAAGGTGAAGGTCTGCACGATGAGGCTGTCGGGGCGGACCTCGTGGAACGAGCCGTGGAACCCGTACTCCTCGCCGTCGCGGGTGTGCAGGTAGCGGTAGGAGCCGCCGGTGCGGCAGTCGTAGTGCTCGACCGTCATCGTGAGGTCGCGCGGGCCGAGCCAGCGCACGAGCAGCTCGGGGTCGGTGTGGGCGCGGAAGACCTTGGCCGGCGGGGCGTCGAACTCGCGCACGATGCGCACGAGCGGGACGGCGGCGTCGGCCTCGATGCTCGTCTCGCGGTGGCTGGTGGTGGTGCTCACGGCTCCTCCTCGGGGTCACGCGGTGCGGTGGGTGGCGGTGCGGGTGCGGGGTCGTCGGGCAGCTCGGCCAGCAGGGCGTCGAGGCGCTGGTAGCGCTCCTCCGCCCGGCGGCGGTAGCGCTCGAGCCAGGCGGTCATGAGGTGCAGCACGTCGGCCTCGAGGTGCACGGGCCTGCGCTGCGCGTCGCGGCTGCGGCTGACGAGCCCGGCGTCCTCGAGCACCCGCAGGTGCTTGGAGACGGCCTGCAGCGTCACCGCGTACGGCGCCGCCAGCTCGTTCACCGTCGCGTCGCCCACCGTCAGCCGGGCGACGATGTCGCGCCGGGTGGGGTCGGCGAGCGCCGAGAACGCCCGCGAGAGCTGGTCCGCCGCCACGTCGGCGCCTCCTTGTTCAACCGCCTGGTTGAGTACGAACGTAGACCCGTCGCCGCGCGCGGTCAACGCCCTTCCCGGGCGCCGGGGAGGTCCTAGCGTCGGCGCGTGCACCGCAGCCGCCTGTCCACCCTGCTCGTCGACGTGCCGGCGGCCGACGCCGGGCGCAGCGCCGCGTTCTGGTCCGGGGCCCTGGGGGCTCCTCCCCGGCACCCGCCGGGCGAGCCGGGGTTCACCGAGCTGGCGGGCGCGGTGCCGGGGCTGGTGACCGCCGTGCAGGCCCTCGGCGGCGCGGACGCACCGCGCTACCACGTCGACCTGGAGACCGACGACGTCGACGCGGAGGTCGCGCGCCTCGTCGGGCTCGGCGCGGTCGAGGTGTCGGCGTGGCAGGGCTGCCGGACCCTGCGCGCCCCCGGCGGGCACCTGCTGTGCGTGGTCCCGCTGCACAGCGACCCCGGGGAGTTCGCGGCGGCGGCGCGCACCTGGCCCTGACGGGGCGGCCCAGGCGGCCCAGGCGGCCCAGGCGGCCCAGGCGGCTCTGGTGGCTCAGGTGGCTCAGGCGCCTCAGGTGCCGAGCGCCGCCCGGACCCGCGGGGCCACCTCGGTCCCGAGCAGCTCGATGCCGCGCAGGAGGTTGTCGTGCGCGAGCCGGACGTTCGTCATCTGCAGGTTGAGCCGCACGACGCCGCCGAGGTCCTCGTGGATGCGCAGGGCCTTCGCCGCGACGGCCTCGGGGTCCCCGATGAGGAAAGCGCCGTCCTCGTCGCGGGTGGCGTCGTACTGCGCCCGGGTCGGCGGCGCGAATCCGCGCTCCCGGCCGATCTTCGTGAACATCTGCGCCCAGCCCGGGTAGAAGTCGTCGGCCGCCTGCTGCGTCGTCTCGCCGACGAACCCGAAGCAGTGCAGGCCCACCTGCAGGCGCTCCGGCGGGTGGCCGGCGAGGCGCCCGCTCTCCCGGTAGAGGTCGACGAGCGGGCGGAAGCGGGCCGGCTGCCCCCCGATGATCGCGACCATGAGCGGCAGGCCGAGGGCGCCGGCGCGGGCGAACGACGCGGGCGTGCCCCCGACGCCGACCCAGACCGGCAGCGGGTCCTGCAGCGGCCGCGGGTAGACCCCCTGCCCGGTGAGCGCGGGGCGGTGCCGCCCGGACCAGGTGACCCGCTCGCGGTCGCGCACCCGCAGCAGCAGGTCGAGCTTCTCGGCGAACAGGTCGTCGTAGTCGGCGAGGTCGAGCCCGAACAGCGGGAACGCCTCGGTGAACGAGCCGCGCCCCACGACGAGGTCGACCCGCCCGCGGCTGACGAGGTCCAGCGTCGCGTACTCCTGGAACAGCCGCACCGGGTCGGCGGCGCTGAGCACGGCCACGGCGCTGCTCAGCCGGATCTGCGTCGTGCGGGCCGCGGCGGCGGCCAGCAGCACGACGGGCGCCGAGTCGAGGTACTCCGGGCGGTGGTGCTCGCCGATGCCGAAGCTGTCGAGCCCGACCCGGTCGGCCCGCTCGACCTCCTCGAGCAGGTCCTGGACCCGCTGGGTCGGCGTCACGTCGACGCCCGTCGCGGGGTCGGTGACGGTGGAGACGAAGCTGTCGACGCCGATCTGCACGGGCCCACCCTGCCAGGGGACGCGGCCGCGCGCCTCAGAGCTCGGCGGGTTCCCACGTCGGGCCGAGCACCCGGGGCCCCTCTGCGGTCCACGCGAGCGGGTCGATGCACATCCGCCGGGCCGTGCCGTCGGGGTCCCAGGCGTGGTAGGCCATGACGTCCCGCCCGTCGGGGGTGGTCGTGATGCTGTTGTGCCCGGGCCCGACGACGTGCCCGGGGACCGTCCTCAGGATCGGCGCGCGGCGCGGCTCGGTCCACGGCCCCAGCGGGTGGTCGGCGACGGCGACCCCCACCCCGTACGACGGCTCCTGCCACGAGCCGCCGCTGTAGAAGCACCAGTAGCGGCCCTCCCGCTCGACCACGGCGGGACCCTCGAGGGTGTGCCAGTCGTACGTGCGCCCGTACATCTCGCGCCCGCGCAGGAAGAGCTGCCAGTCGTCGGACGGGGTGAGGACGGTCCGCGGCTCGCCGCGCAGGCGGTCCATCCCGTCGAGCACGTCGACGGCGAGCATCGTGCCGACCCGGTCGCCCTCGAGGACGTCGCGGGCGTGGAAGAGGTACCAGGTGCCGTCGCGGTCGCGGAACGGGCTGGGGTCGATGGCGAAGCGCTCGTGCGGCGTGAGGTCGACGCCCCGGTCCACGAACGGCCCCAGCGGGTCGTCCGCGACGGCGACGCGCAGGTGGTGCCCCGCGTCCCCCTCGCCGACGGAGTAGTACATCCACCAGCGCCCGTCCGCCTCGCACACCTCCGGCGCCCAGTAGTCGCTGCCCAGCCCCTCGACGGGCACGAGCGCCCCGCCGGCCGAGCGCCAGGTCACGAGGTCGTCGGACTCGAGCACCTCGAAGGCGCGGCCCTCCACGTGGCGGCCCGTGCCGTAGGCGACGAAGCGGCCCTGCGTGCGCAGGACGAAGGGGTCGGCGAAGTAGGCGTCGTGCACGGGGTTGCGGTAGCTGACCGGCATGGGGCCATGGTCCACCCGGCCGCCGCAGCTCGTCAGGCCGGGCACCGCGCAGCGAACGGGCCTCCCGGCCCGAAGGCGAGCCCGGCGAACCGCTCCCCGACCCGCCGGTGCGTGGCCGCGTCGGGGTGCAGGGCGTCGGGCAGCGGCAGCTCGGCGGCGTCGGCCTCGCCGTAGAGCTCGAGCCCGTCGAGCAGGTGCAGGTGGGGGTCCTCCGCCGCGCGCTGCGTGTGGACCCGCCGCAGCTCCTCGCGGACCACGCGCAGCGTGAGCCTGCCCTGCGCCCGCTCGGCCGGGTCGCCCGTCGCCCGGAAGCGGACCCGGCCCTCGGCGAGCGCCTGCTCGTCGAACGCCGCCGGGCCCGGCGTGTCCTCGTGGATGGGGCACAGCAGCGGCGTGACGAGCAGCAGCGGCGCGTCGGGGTGCCCCTCGCGGACCGTGTCGAGGAAGCCGTGCAGCGCGGGGCCGAGGGCGCGGCGGCGCATGAGGTCCGCGTTCACGAGGTTGATGCCGACCTTGACGCTGACGACGTCCGCCGGGGTGCCGCGCAGGGCCCGCGCGGTGAACGGGTCGAGCAGCGCGCTGCCGCCGAGCCCGACGTTCACCAGCTCCACCCCCGCGGCGAGCGCGGCGACCGCGGGCCACGTCGTGGACGGGCTCTGCGCCCCCGAGCCCTGGCTGATCGAGCTGCCGTGGTGCAGCCAGGTCCGTCGGCCGCGGTCGGGCAGCGGGGCGACCGGCGCGTCCGTGCGCAGCGCCACGAGCTCGGTCGTCTCGTCGTGCGGCAGCCACACCTCGACGTCCTTCGCGCCGGGCGGCAGGCCGTCGAACCGCAGCGTCCCGGGCTCACCCGGGCTCACCTCGAAGGTGCCGGCCCGCGGGTCGACGGTGAGGACGCTGCCGCCCTGCACGCTGCCGCGGGCGACGAGCCGGCCGTCGACGAGGAGGTCGTACGTGCCGTCGGGGCGGGGCGGCGCGCCGACGTACGCGCGCTTGGTCGGCAGCACGTCCAGCTCGAGCACCGTGGCCGACGTGCGCAGGGCGACGCGCACGCCGGAGGGCTGCGACGCGGCCATGCTCAGCTGCGGGTCGGCGCCCTGGGCCCGGGCGCGCGCGGGGAGCCGCTGCGGCAGCACGCCGCGCGGGGTGGGCTCGAGCTCCAGCGCGCCGCGCACGAGGTCGCCGGTGAGCGGGGTGGTGGTCAGGGCGGTGGTCATCGGGGTGCCTCGTGGTCGTGGGTACGGGTCGCGGGCCAGCCGCTCAGCGCGGCGTCGAGCGCGGCGAGGGCGCGGTCCCAGCTCGCGGCGGGCGGGGGGTCGGAGTGGTCGAAGCCGCCGGCGGCCTCGAGGTCGACGAAGCCGCGGAGGGTGCTGCCGACGAGGCGCACGGCGTGGACCTCCTCCTCGCCGGTGAGCGCGTAGCCGCGCACGGCCGCGCGCATGAGGCCGGCGAGGCGCGGGCCTGCGCTGCTGGCCGCCTCCTCGGGGTCGAGGCGCAGCGCTGCCGCGACCCAGCGGCCCGGGTGCTCGCGGGCGTAGTCGCGGTGCACGTCGCCGAGCGCCCGGAGCGCGTCGGCGCCCGAGCGCCCGGCGAGCGCGGCGCCGGAGCGCTCGGCCAGCTCCTCGAGCGCGAGCAGCGCCACGCGCACGCGCAGCCCCCGCGCGCCGGGGACGTGGGCGTAGAGGGCCGGGACGGTGACGCCGAGCCGCCGCGCCAGCGCCGACGGGGTCAGCGCGTCGAAGCCCTGCTCGTCGGCCAGCTCCGCACCCGCCTGCGCCAGCAGCGCCGGCGTCAGCCGCGGTCGCACGGTCGCACCTCCGAGGGTTAATGACCTTCAGACATTGCTGAAGGACTGTAACCCAGGCGGGGTGCTCGCGTCACCAGCGGTGGGCGACGTCCAGGACGACCCGCGAGGCGTCGCCGGGGCCGGGCAGCGCGAAGGCCCGGACCGGCAGGCGCGCCCGTACGCCGAGCGCCAGCGTCGTCCCCGCCTCGAACGAGCCGGCCCAGGCGACCTGGCGGAAGGTCCGGTAGCCCGCCACGTCCACGACGTGGCGCCGGTCGCGCGGCAGGTACGTCGGCTCGCCGCTCCCCTCGTCGTACGCGGGCGCCCACACCGTGACCTCCAGCCGGGCGCCGCCCGCGACGGGCACCGCCGCGCCGGAGCCGGGGGCGCGGACCACGGGGACGTACCGGACCGAGAACCCCTGCGGCAGACCGGCCACGTCGACGACGAGGCGGTCGAAGCAGGCGTGCCGGCCGGAGCGGACGTCGGTCACCGAGCCCACCTGGTAGTCCGGCGCCTGCTGGTGCAGGCTCCCCCAGGTGATGCCGCAGTACGGCGCGGCCGCCGCCGGCGGGGCCACGAGGGCCACCGCCCCCGCGAGCGCCGTGGCGGCCAGGGCGCAGGGCAGCCGGTGCATGGCGGACCTCCCCGGGCCGGGCGTCGACGAGCGGCCCTGCTGCCAGTTGATCACCGGGACGCCGAGGGCGCCAGGGGGTGCCGGCGGTGCACGAGCGGGGAAGCGCCGGCTCGGGGGGCAGTCGTCCCCCGAGCATCAACGGCGCGTCCCGCGCGGGCGGGACGACGTCGACTCAGCGCAACACGTTCGAGGAGGTTCGGCCGAACACGCGGTCGGTCTCCCAAGCGACTGCTCGGTACGTGCCGGCGTAGCGGTTGAGGTGGGGGACTCGAGTGCAACCAACGTCGTCAGTGGCTGCTGTCTTCACGTACTTCCACGTCCCGTCGCGACGCTGCTGCTGGAGGGTGACCCTCGCCCCTCGCCACGGCGAGAAGCGACGGGCCGGGGGACGGTAGTGGGCGAGGCAAGCCCGCAGTTCGACCCGCTCGCCCGCCCGTCGCGCGGACAGGGACGTCTTCGACCCGTACTTGACGACGGTGTGGGACTCGTGGAGGGCGAGGTAGCCGCGGTTCGCCCACAGCGAGGATCGGTAGCTCCCCAGCCTCAGGTCCGTGGACCGCACAGGCCAGACATCGATCTGTCGCTTCTCCGGGTGTCGTAGGTCCGAGTAGTGCAAGCGGTGCCAAGTACCGCCGACGGGCGCGTGGATGTCGAACGACGTGACCGACGACTCGTAGCAGGTGTTGGTCAGCGCCACCGGGACGTTGCGGTCGATCCCGTCGATCGGCAGTGCGCGAGGCAGTTCCGCGCGCAGGACGCACCGAGCGAGTCCCGACCGCAGAGGGATCTGCAGGTGCGGCTGGTGCACTTCGAGCATGACCTGGCCGATGCGCACCTCGGTGTGAAGGCCGACCCGTGTCCCCGCAAGCAGACCCGGGTCCGGGAACACGACTTCGACAGACCGGTGCACGTCATCGCAGCGGAACTGGGCTGGTGCCGTGTAGGAGGTGCGGAACTCGAGGACCTCGGGTGAGGGTAGCTCCGGGTACCGGAGGAAGTTGTTGTGGGTCGTCACGGCATGTCGCACCGCGCCGTGGAGCACGCCCGACTCGGTGGTGCTGCACCTGCCCTCCCCCCGCAACCGGAGGCGGCTCCGGTCGTCCCAGGTGACGTCAGTCAGCGCGAAGCGCGCGTCCGCGTGTGGAAACCCGTCGTGATCGGCTGCAGCGGGCGACACGCAGAGCACGAGTACGCCGAGCAGCAGCGAGCCGGCGACCAGGAGCCTCTTCACGCCTCACCTCTCCGTTGGTGGGTCGCAAAACTAGGGCCTGGCGCGGGAGCCGTACAGAAGCGAAACCTCCCTGGCGCTCCTGCACTGGGCAAGAGCGCTCGATCGGCCGACGCTCTTCACACCCTGGTGGGATTCGCAGCACGGGGTGCTGCTTCGCAGCAGCGAGAGAGCCCGAGCCGAAGTAGGTTCTCAGCCGAGTTCCGCTCGTGCCGGAACGGAGAGGCGGGGCCATGACCGCAGTGTGGGGGATCCACAACGACACGCTCGGGAGCGAATTGTTCGAGGAGGGGTTCGTCAGCATCGGCTGGGACGCCCTGCCGGACCTGCGCTCCATCGGCCTAGATCGGGATCGACTGAAGATCGCCCTCGCCGACGCGTACCCCGAGCGCAAACCGGGCGCGTTCGCGGTGTGGGCGGGCATCCTCCACCGGTTCGGCGTGGAGATGGCTCCAGGGGACCTCGTCGTGGCGCCCTACAAGAAGGAAAGCACCATCAACATCGGGGTCGTGACCGGCCCCTACGAGTTCCACGCCGGCGCGACGACGCACAGGCACAGGCGCAAGGTGGAGTGGAAGAGGACCGGCCTGTCGCGCACCATGTTCTCGCAGGCGGCCCTGTACGAGCTCGGCGCCTTCCTCACCGTCTTCGGCATCCGTAAGCACGACGACGAGTTCCGCGCGGCGCTCCAGGCGAAGACCGACACGGAGGCAGCCGTCGCCAGAGCGGTCGTCCGAGCGGCACCGGGCGACGCCGAGTTCGAAGCGGCGGTGGACGAACCTCGGGCAGGCCGGATCCACCGGCACACTCGCGATTTCGTTCTTGAGCGACTGAGGCGCGATCTGAGCCACGAGGAGTTCGAGCAGTTCACCGCTGACCTCCTCCGCGCCCTGGGCTACGTGGCGAGAGTGACTGCATACTCTCAGGACGGCGGAGTGGACGTGATCGCGCATCGCGACCCGCTCGGCGTCGAGCCACCGCTCATCAAGGTGCAGTGCAAGCATCAGACCACGACGGTCGGCGCTCCCGAGGTGCAGCAGCTGGTCGGTACGCAAGCACACGGCGAGCTATCGCTCTTCGTCACTCTCGGGGGGTACAGCCGTGAGGCGCTCTCGATCGAGAGGGTGCGCCAGGGCTTGCGGTTGATCACGGGCGAGGAGCTCATCGACCTCGTCCTGCAGCAGTACGACCACCTGTCGCAGACGTGGCGGCAGCGAATACCGCTGACACCAGTGCTCGTCGTCGACGACGCAGCAGACCTCTGAGAGCGACCGTTACCGGGGGCACGCTGGACTCCTCGCGGCGCCGCGCGCGGATCCGACGGCGTGGTTCGACCTGACCGACGGCTGGGGCGGGGACCCGCCGTCCGGGATCGACCACGTCATGGTCGTGACCCACCGCCCGGCGCCCGAGGGCTGGGACCCGCCGCGCCGTTCCACTTCGTCTACGGCGTCGACGCAGCCGTGGCTACGGTGCAGGACCTCGCAGGGGACCGTCTCGTCGTGGTCGCCGCCGGCGACGTGGGTGGCCAGGTGCTCGCTGCGGGCCTGGTCGACGAGGTGCGCGTGGACGTCGCCCCCGTCGTGCTCCGCTCCGTCAAGCGCTTCTTCGAGTCGGTCGAGGCGCAGCACCTGCTAGAGGGTCCGGACGAGGTGGTCCGGGGCGACCGGGTGCTGCACCTGCGCTACCGGGTGCACCGCTGACCGGTTGGACGGGCCGCGCGGGTCCACGAGGACGCGCGACCATGGGGACGTGCCACCCCCCGCAGACCGCATCGACCTCAGCACCGCGGAACTGCGTGACATCGCGCGCTTCTCCGCCGACCGTGCCCGCACCGCCCTGGCGGCCTACGAGGGCCAGCACCCGGACGACAGCAGGCCGCGCGGAGCCGTCGACGCCGCGGACGCCTTCGCCGCCGGCGGCCCGCGCAGCGCTCGGCAGCGGGCGACGGCATGGGCCGCGCACCGCGCAGCCCGCGACGCCACCACCCCCGCGGCCCGGGACGCGGCCAGGGCCGCCGCGCACGCGGCCGCCAGCGCCTACCTGCATCCCCTCGCGGACGCCCACCAGGTCAAGCACGTGCTCGGAGCGGCGGCCCACGCGGCCCACGCGCTCGAGCTGCTCGCGGGCGGCGACCGCGAGGTGGGTGAGCGAGAGGTCGAGCAGGCGGGCAGGCACGCCCCGCCGGGCCTCCGCGCCGTGCTGCGCAGGCTGCCGCCCGCCCCCGCTGGCGGCGGCAGGGCGGGCGAGCTCATGCGCCGCCTCGACCTGGAGCTGCGGCGCTGAGCGGGGCGGGACCCGCCTCAGGCGGTGCCGCGCACCGCGTGGCGCAGGTAGACCGCGCCGCTGTCGAACCGCCCGTGGTCCAGCAGCTCCAGGTCGAGCCGTACGCCGAGCGGCAGCGCCGGCTTCCCGCCGCCGACGAGCACGGGGTGCAGCAGCAGGACGCACTCGTCGACCAGGCCGTGCCGGAAGGCCTCGGCCCCGAGGGTCGCGCCTCCGATGCTCAGGTCCGCCGCGGACGACTCCTTGAGCCGTCGCACCGCCTCGGGCTCGAAGCGGCGCTCGATCCTCGTCCTCGCCGTCGACCCCCCGTCGAGCGTCGAGGAGTAGACGATCTTGTCGGCGTCCCGCCAGATCCCGGCGTACTCGCGGACGACCGGCGGCCGGCCCTCCAGCCAGTCGTCGCCCTCCCAGACGCGCATCGCCTCGTACATGCGCCGCCCGTAGAGCGACGTGCCGATGCCCCGCTCGTGCTCGTTCCAGAACGCGTGCACCTTCTCGTCGGGCTCGGACCAGTCGAACGAGCCGCTCTCGTCCTCCACGTAGCCGTCGAGCGACGTGTTCGCCGCGTAGATGAGCTTGCCCATGAGTTCTCCCGCCCCCGTCGAGGGCCACAGCGTGCAGCGCGGGGACGGCACCGGCAAGGGCAATACCGGGACGGTCGCTCGGGCGGCGGTGGCCGCGGTCGGAGCGCGGACCGGCGATGAGTCCCGGCGGGCCCGCGGGTCTGCCCCCCGACGACCCGGACGACACGACGCGAGGAGGCACCCGGTGCTGACACAGGTCGCAGAAGGGGTGCTGGTGCACCAGAGCGAGCTGCTCCGCAACAACACCGTGGTCGTGCAGGGCCGGGACGGGGTCCTGCTCGTCGATCCCGGCATCACCGCCGACGAGATGGCGTGCCTCGCCGACGACCTGGACGCGATGCGCCAGCCCGTCGTGGCCGGCTTCTCCACGCACCCCGACTGGGACCACGTGCTGTGGCACCCCGCCCTCGGCGGGGCCCCCCGCTACGGCACGGCCGCATGCGCCGCCGTCATGCGCGGTGTGTTGTCGGAGGAGGACTGGAGGACCACCGTCGTCGAGGGGTTCCCGCCGGAGATCGCCGAGGAGATCCCCCTCGACCCGTTCGGCCTCGTGACCGCCCTGCCCCCGGGCAGCGCCGAGGTCCCGTGGGAGGGGCCCCGCGCGCGGATCGTCGAGCACCCCGCCCACGCCCAGGGCCACGCGGCGCTGGTGGTCGAGGACCGCGGCGTCCTCGTCGCCGGCGACATGCTCTCCGACGTCCTGGTCCCCTTCCCCGACCTGGGCTCCGCGACGGGCCTCGAGGACTACCTCGAGGGGCTGCGGGTGCTCGAGCGCGTGGCGGGCGAGGTCGACGTCGTCGTCCCCGGCCACGGGTCCGTCGCCGGGGCCGACGAGGCCCGCCGGCGGGTCGACCTCGACCGCGCGTACGTCGAGGCGCTGCGCGACGGCCGGGTCCCGGCCGACCCGCGGATCGGCCCCGACGCCGCGTACGGCGCGGACTGGATGCCCGGCGTGTACGAGTGGCAGCGCCAGCAGGTCGCCGAGCGGGACCGCGCGACGCCCGCTGCGCCGTAGTCTCGTCAGGGTCCCCCCGGTCGCGCCCGTGCTCCGGGACGGGTCCACCCGACGCTTCCGCCCGCGCGGGCAGGTCGGGGACGAGGGCTGGGAAGTCCCGGGACCCAGGCCCTCGTCCTGCGGGCCCGTCTCTCAGGCGCCGACCAGGCGACGGGCTTCGTGCCACACGAGGCTGAGCTGCTCGACGACGTCAGGGTCCACGGCATCGCGAGGAGGTTCCGCCCCTGCGTCCATGAGGTGGTGCATCGGGGCGACGATGCCGCGCTCGACGTGCTCGAGCCCCTCGGTCGTGACGAGCCATCCCGGCGCGATGACAGCCCTCAACGCCCACCGCTCGCGGGCGCCGGCACCGAGCGCCGCCCTACGACGCAGCGCCACCGCGAGCCCCCACGCCAGCTGCTCCAGCACGACGTCGGGCGGGACGCTGGGAGCGCCGGCACCGAGCTCGCGGCGCAGGCTGCGGTCGACCTCGACGAAGCACTCCTGCACGGACCAGTCGGGCTCCCACCAGACCGTGCAGGACGAGCGGGCCTGGCCCTCCCCTGTCGGGGTGACGCTCAGGAGGAGCTGGTGCGCCACGACGGGCGCGAGGTGGGTCGCGTTCGACCGCCTGGTCACCGTCACGGAGAAGCCGCGGTCGATGCAGGACAACGAGACGTGCACCGAGAGCCCGCCCCTGTTCCTGTGCCGAGCGATCGCCCGTGCACGTTCGGCCGCCTCCATCGCCCCCATCACGGACAGGTACGTCGGCTCGTCGGAGATGGCGCGCGCGGGGGCGACGAGGTCCGCCCCGTCCCGGGCGCGCTGCTCCGCCACACGACGGGCCGTCTCGTCCGCCGCCTCCCTCAGCCGGTCGCTCACCTCGGCCAGGGACTCCTGCACGTCGACCACGCGACCGCCGAGGTCGTCGATCGCACGGTCGGTCTGCTCCGTGGCGCGGGCCAAGCGCCGCTCCAACGCCCGCTCCATGAGCAGGAGGGGGATCGCGAGGAGGACCGTCGTCCCCAGGTTCGCGAAGACCGATGAGGCGTAGCCGCGCGTGAGTGCCCCCAGGACGACCAGCCCGGCACCCACCAGCGTGATGGCGCCCAGCCAAGCCCTCTGGTGCACCGCTCCTCACCTCCACCCGAGCACCCGTGCAGCTGCGCGTCGCCCTCAGCGCGTCGTCACGCGCTGCACCAGCGCGTCGAGCTGCTCGAGGGCCTCCCGCGCGCTCTCGCGGGCCCGCTCGAGGCCCACGGCGACGCCGCGGGCGAGCACCTCGTCGAGCCGCTCGTCGAGCGAGTCCTGGTCGACCTGCTCGTCCTCGGCGAAGGCCTGGTGCACGGCGGTGACGGCGGAGCCCAGAGCCAGGTCGAGCACGGGGGAGGGGTCGAACCACGGGACCTGCTGGGGTGCGGGCCGGCTCTCGAGGTCCCGCGGCAGCCACGGGTCGACCTCCGGGAAGAGCTCCGGCAGCGCCTCCTGCCAGACCAGGTCGAGCACCAGGCGTACCGACTGGCAGGCGCTGGTGCGCCGCCCGAGGACGTCGCGCGCCTGCTTGCCGATGTGCCACAGCAGGACCGGGTGGGCCCGCCGCAGGTCGACCTCGGCGGTGGTCGCCACGGCCTCCACCACCCGGTGGTGCCAGACCAGGTCCCACAGCAGCCGGCGGTTCATGCAGCGGAGGAGTCCGGGCGGGCTGATCCACGTGGCGGTGTTGCGGTAGTAGGTCCGTACGCGCGCGAGGTGGCTCGCGCCCGCCGGGGTCGCCAGGAAGCCGCTGTCCTTCGGCGGTGCGGCGCCGGCCGCTCCGATGAGGTTGATGTTGACGAAGTGGTGCCAGGTCGCGTCGGTCACCACGCGCCCCACACCAGCCAGGTGCCCGTCGTAGGCGGCGATGCCACCGAACGTGTGGCCCTGGGTGGCGTCCTTGGTGCCGGACTTCGTGCCGCCGAGCACCGTCGAGGTGGCGATGACCTCGGGGACCGGCTTCGGCCCGCCGCCGACGGCGGGCGGGTACTCGACGAACGACGCTCCGCCGACGTCCACCACCTGCGAGGTGTCGGCCGGCTCGTGGCACTCTCCCTCGTGCGGGTGGTCCGGCATGACGGTGATCGCGCCGTCCGGCCCGCACAGCAGCGGGTGCGGGTAGACGGCCTCGAACAGACCCACGCGGGTCCGGTACCAGCGCGGCGTGATGACCTGCGGGACGTCGTCGGACTGGTCGTCGAACGTCGACGCCGCGTCGTGGCCACGCCGGTTGGTGTCGTTGCGCCGGTGGCCGCCCATGGACACCTCGTCGACGCCGGGCGTGGAGTCCCACAGCCGCATGGAGCGGACCCGGGGGATCCGCTCGCCCATGGCCCTGCCCAGGGCGGCGTGGTCGCCGGTGGCGAAGACACCCCCACCGGCGTCCATGAACTCCGCGACGGCACGGACCTCCCGGTCGGTGATCCCGGGCGCGCTCTCGATCCCGAACATCCACAGCTGGTCGTACTGGTCCGCCGCGAAGTGGCCGCGGTCGTCGAACCGGAAGCCGGAGATGCGGCGCTCGACCCGGCCGTCGTCCTCCATCATGGCGTCGCCGCCGCGCGAGCGGCGGTGCGCCAGGGTGATGCGGAAGTGCGCGGGGTACGTCCCCGACAGCAGCGTCGTGACGAAGGTCCGGAGCCCGAAGTCACCGGAGCCGAAGTCGAGGCCGCCGTCGGTGACGAGCAGCACGCGCACTGAGCACGGCCGCCACCAGCGCAGGTGCAGCCGCTGCGGCTCCAGCGCGTGCAGCACGTCACGCCGGTCGATGAGCTCGCGCAGCTCCCGCTCGTCGAGCCGCGTCAACCGTGCCTCGTCCATGGCGTCCTCCCCCTCGAACGGTGTCCCTGTGCGGGTTGCTCGAGGGAGGCCGCCCGCGCGGCGGCAGATACCCGGGCGGCGGCAGGTACCCGGCCGGCGGCGTAGGCAGGGAGCGGGGCACCCGCCCGTGGCGGGGCCCCGCTCCCTGGTCGTGCGGTCAGTCCGGCCCGCGGCTCACGGGGTCGGCTCGGGCTCCTCGTCCGCGTCCGGTCGCAGGACGACCTGGGCGCTGCCCTGCAGGGACTCCTCGCCCTCCGGCGGGTCGTCGGCGTACGTCGCCACGAAGACGGCGGCGACGTCCGGGTCCTGCGCGTGCGCGGAGTCCAGCGGCGGGACGTTGATCTGGCCCGAGCAGCCGGCGGAGCCGGACTGCGGGTGCCCGTGCTGGTCGTGCCCGAGGATGTAGGACACGGTGATCCGCGCGCAGTCGACGGGCTGGTCGTCCTGGACGTCGACCGTGAACGTCACGGGCTCGCCGTAGTCGAACGACCCGTCGACGGGCTCGACCGTCAGGGTCACGACGGGGGCGGCGTTGCCGACCCGTACCTCGACCGACGACGCGGCCCAGCGGCCGGTCTGGTCCTCGACCCGCAGCGTCGCCCGGTAGACCCCGTTCTCCGCGTAGGTGAACGTCGGGTCCTCCTCGGTGGAGTCGACGACGCCGTCGGCGTCGAAGTCCCACGCGTAGCGCAGCCGGTCGCCGTCGGCGTCGATGACGTCGCTGGTGAACGCGACGGTGAGCGGCGCGAGCCCGCCCTCCGGGTCCGCGGACACGTCGACCTCGGGAGAGCGGTTGCCGCGCACGAAGTCGATGCGCGACAGCTGCGCGTCCGGGTTCTCGGAGAAGAAGCCGTCGCCGTACTCGAGGACGTAGAGCGCGCCGTCCGGGCCGAACTCCATGTCCATCGGGTTGTCGACGATCCCGGTGTAGCCGAACTCGCGGATGTCGGCGAGGCCGCCGCGGCGGTCGAGCCGGAACTCGCGGATGATGTCGCGGCTCCACTCGTAGAACAGCACCGCGTCGTCGTAGTAGCTCGGCCACTTGATGCGCGACGGGTTGCGCCCGGCGAAGTGGTACGCCGGGCCGGCCATCGGCCCGATGCCGTCGCCGCCCACCGCCGTGCCGTTGGGCGACTGCTCCGGCGGCACGACCTCCGTGGGCCCGAGCTCGGGGAAGAAGGGCGACTCGTCGTACGAGTACCAGACCTGCGGCCAGGCGACCGGGGGCGCGTACCGGCGCCCGGCGCTGGTGAGGACCGTGTCACCCACGCGCGTGTCCACGTTCCAGCGCGAATCGTTGAGCGGGCGGTTGCAGGTGAAGTACGGCCCCGACTGCTCGGTCTCGAAGTCGTAGTCCCGGTACGGGATGGTCGGCGTCACGCAGAACGGCCAGCCGAAGTTCGCCGGGCGCGTGACGTTGATCCACCGGCCGTGCCCGGCCGGGCCGCGCGCGGGGTCGGCGTCCGGCGCGTCCGGGGAGTAGTCCGCCACGTAGACCTCGCCGGTCTCGCGGTTGACCTCGAACCGGAACGGGTTGCGGAACCCCATCGCGTAGATCTCCGGCCGGGTCCGTGCCTGGCCGGGGCGGAACATGTTGCCCTCGGGGATGGCGTACCCGCCGCCGGGGCGGACCCGGATGCGCAGGACCTTGCCGCGCAGGTCGTTGGTGTTCGCCGAGGTGCGGCGCGCGTCGAAGGCGGGGTTGCGGTACTCCCGCTCGCCCTCCTCGTTCACGCGGACCCGGTCGTCGAGGGGCGCGTAGCCCTCCGAGGCGAACGGGTTCGTGTCGTCGCCGGTGGACAGGTAGAGGTTCCCCCGGCCGTCGAAGGCGATCTGGCCGCCGACGTGGCAGCAGATGCCGCGGTCCTGGGTGACGTCGATGATCTGCTGCTCGGAGTCGAAGTCGAGCTCCCAGCCGTACTCGCGCGCCGGCGTCGCCGGGTCGTCCGCCCGGTCGACCAGCTTGAACCGCGAGAGCCGCAGCGGGCCGCGGAACGCCGCGAAGTCCTCCGGCGTGCCCCACTCCGGCGCGTCGCCCTCGTTGACGAGCGGCGACTCCGGGTCGTCCTGCGGGGTGTCCATCGCCGGCGAGTAGTAGACGTAGACCCACCCGTTCCGGCGGAACTGCGGGTCCACGGCGATGCCCTGCACGCCCTCCTCGTCGTGCAGGTAGAGCCCACCCGGGTGGTCCTTGAAGTCCGCGACCAGGGTGCTGAGCCCGGTGAGCGGGTCGTTCATGAAGACCTCGCCGGTGCGGGCCGAGTAGAGGACCCGGCTGTCCGGCAGGACGGCCAGGCTCATCGGCTCGCCCGGCTCGTCGTCCAGCGTGACCTTCTGGAAGCGCTCGGGCGCCGGCGGCTGGCCCGCGGGGACCCCGCGGTCCGCGCTCGCCACGGGTGGCGCCGCGAGCAGGCCCCCCACGGTCACCGCTGCGCACAGCAGTACTGCTCCTCGTCGCATGGGCGGACTCCCTCTCCGACGGCTCTCGTCCCCCGACTGGCCAGGCAGTAGCGCCGGAGGACGACGGAGGGAGGCCCCGTACAGAGCACGCGGGTCACCCGCAGTACCGGCGTCCTCGACGGTACGCAGGGGAAGGTAGACCTCGGACCGACCGGTGCGTAACCCCTCCAGCCCCCCTGTCTCGGACGAGACTGCTGCCATGCCGTCCGGCACGGGCGCAGACCAGCACGGGACCGGACGAACCGACCCGCCGGCAGCTACTCCGGCAGCAGGTCCAGGCGGTCGTAGCTCTCCGCCAACGCGGTCGCGACGAAGGTCCAGCCCTCGACCAGCCCCGGCAGCTCCGGTGCGTCCAGCCCCCGTGCGGCGGCCTCCCGCCGCTCGGCCTCGAGGTGCGCGACGACGTCGCGTGCGTACCCCACGAGGGCGGCGACCGCGTCGGGCTCGAGCGCCGGGGGCTCCGGGAAGGTCTCCACGGCACCGAGCCTGCCCCATCCGGGACGGCCGGACCGATGAGGACGGGCGGGTCGCGCGGTCATGGTCATGCCCCACACCCGTCCCCCGGAGGTCCCCGTGCCCCAGGCCACCACCGTCCGCGGCGCCCTCTGGGCCGCCGCCCACGCCGAGCGCGCCGCCCTCGCCGACGACCTCGAGGGGCTCGACGCGGCGCAGTGGGCGACGCCCTCGCTGTGCGGGCGGTGGACGGTGGAGGAGGTCGTCGCGCACCTGACCGCGGCCGCGTCGGTCGGCCGGCTGCGGTGGCTCCGGAGCATGGCCGGCGCCCGGTTCGACGCCGACCTGCACAACGACCGGCGCCTCGCCGAGCACCGCGGGGCGACGCCGGCGCAGACCCTGGAGCGGTTCCGCCGCGTCACGACCCGCACGACCGGCCCGAGCGGGCACACCGCGGCCTGGCTGGGCGAGGTGGTCGTGCACGCCCAGGACGTGCGGCGCCCCCTCGGCCTCCCGCGCACCCCGCCGGTGGGGGCCGTCACCCCGGTCGCCGCCTTCTTCGCCGGGCGGGACTTCACGGTCCCCGGGCGCAGCACGGCGCAGGGCCTGCGCCTGGAGGCGACCGACGGGCCGTTCGCCGCCGGCGCCGGTCCGCTCGTGCGCGGCACGACCCTCGCGCTGGTCATGGCCATGGCGGGGCGGCGCGCGTACCTCGACGACCTGGAAGGCCCCGGTGTCGCCACGCTGCGCACCCGGCTCGCCGACGGCTGACGGCCCGACGCCCGGCCTGTCGATCGGGCTCGGCCAGGATCGTCATGGTGGCGTGGACCGGGCCGCAGGGGCCCGGCGCGACCCGAGAGGACGTCCCCGATGCGCTACACCCTGGTGCTCCACTGGCCCGAGGCGACCACCGAGGAGCTCGGCGAGGAGGCGATGGCCGAGGGGCAGCGCGCCTTCGCCGCGTACGGCGCCGCGCTCGAGCAGGCGGGCGTCCTGCTGTCCGCCGAGGTCCTGCAGCCGTCCGTCGCCACGACGACGGTCCGCGCCGGTGACGGCGGGCTGCTCGTGCAGGACGGCCCGTTCGCCGACACGAAGGAGCAGCTCGGCGGGACGGTCGTCATCGACGTGCCCGACCTCGACGCGGCGCTGGAGTGGGCGCGGCGGGCGCCCAACGCGGCGTGGGGCGCGGTCGAGGTGCGGCCCGGGGCGACGTACTGGGCCGACGGCTCCTGGCGCCCGAACGCGTGAGCCGCGCGGACGCCCACGCGGCGGCGGAGCGGGCGGCGCGGGCGTCGTACGGGCGCCTCGTCGCCCTGCTCGCCGCGCCGTCCGGCGACGTCGCGCTCGCCGAGGACGCGCTGGCCGCGGCCTTCGAGCGGGCCCTGGCCACCTGGCCGGCGGCGGGTGTGCCGCGGAACCCGGAGGGGTGGCTGCTCACGGTCGCCCGCAACCGGCAGCGCGACGTGTGGCGCTCGCCGGCGCACCGGGGGAGCGTCGCGCTCGTCGCCGCCGCCGAGCAGGGGGCGGACGCGCACTCGCCGCTGGACGACCTCGACCCCGACGCGCTGCCGGACCGGCGCCTGGAGCTCCTGTTCGTCTGCGCGCACCCGGCGGTCGACCCGGCGGTCCGCACGCCGCTCATGCTGCAAGCGGTGCTGGGCTTCGACGCCGCGCAGGTCGCCGCCGCCTTCCACGTGCCCGCGGCGACGATGGCGCAGCGGCTCGTCCGGGCGAAGCGGCGGATCCGGGACGCGCGCATCCCGTTCGCGGTGCCGGGCCGCGCGGCGATGCCGGAGCGGCTGCCTGCGGTGCTCGAGGCGGTGTACGGCTGCTACGCCATCGACCGGTCGGACGAGGCGCACCACCTGGCCGTCACCCTCGCCACCGCGCTGCGCGACGAGCCGGAGGCTTGGGGGCTGGCGGCGCTCGTGACCCTCGCCCGGGCGCGGGCGGGCGCGGCCCCGCCGGGGGCGTACCTGCCGCTGGACGAGCAGGACCCGCGGACGTGGGACGGGGCGCTGGTCGCGGAGGGGGAGGCCTACCTGCGCCGAGCGACCCCCGGCCCGCTCGGCCGGTTCCAGTGCGAGGCCGCGATCCAGGCGGTGCACTGCGCGCGGGCCCGGACCGGGACGACCGACTGGGCGGCGCTGCGGACCCTGCACACCGCGCTGCAGCGCCTCGCGCCCACCCTCGGCGGGGCGGTCGCCCTCGCGGCAGTCACCGGTCGGGTCGACGGCGCGGCCGCGGGGCTCGCCGCGCTCGACGACCTCGCCGACCGGGGAGAGCGCTTCCAGCCGTGGTGGGCGACCCGCGGGCACCTGCTGACCGAGGCGGGGCGGCCGGCGGAGGCCGCGGACGCGCTGGGCACGGCCGCGGACCTGGCGACCGACCCGGCGCAGGCGGAGCACCTGCGGCGGCGGCGGGACGCCCTGCGTCGACTCGGCCCGGCTCCTGCCTGACCCGGGCGCGCCGGAGCCCCCGGCCCTCGCGGGAGGACCGGGGGCTCCGGGGTGCGTCAGCGGGCGACGCGGGTCAGCGCGGTGTCGACGTTGTCGCGCGGCGCCGGGTCCGCCGTCCGCGAGGCCACGGCCCCGAGGGCGGCGACGACCCGGCCGCGCGGCGCGGTGACCCTGCCGGTGAGGGTGAAGGTGGCGGAGGCGCCGGGCGCGAGGGACGGGACCGTCCAGCGCGTACCGCTGACCTTCGTGCCGGCCACCGTCACCGTGCCCGTGCCGGCGCCGCCGGTGGCCGACGCCTGCTTGACCCCGGACGCGGCGAGGACGGCGGTGACGCCCTCGGCCGCGGTCGGGCCGTCGTTGCGGACCGTCAGGGTCCAGGTGCCGGTGGCCCCGGTACGCAGGCTCGCCGGGCCGGTGACGTCGGCCTCCAGGTCGGCGGCGACGCGGGTCACGACGACGTCGAAGGTGCCCGGCGTGGCCCGGTTCCCCCGGCTGTCCTGCGCCGTGCAGGTCACCGTCGTCGTACCGAGCGGGAAGCGCGATCCCGAGGCGGGGGCGCAGGTCGGCGCGATGCGCCCGTCGCGGGTGTCGCCGGCCTCCGGCAGCGCGTACGCGACCCGGGCGGACGTACCGCTCGTCGTCACCCGCACGGCGTCCCGCGCCGCGATGCGCGGCGGGAGCACGTCGGCCGGGCGCGGGGCGAGCTGCGCCGGGTCGACGGTCCCCCAGTACGCCGGGGCGGCCTGCAGGTCGTCGTCGAACGGCAGCGGCTCCTCCCAGGGCCGGGCCGCGGGCCAGGTGCGCAGCCAGCTGCGGGCGTTGCTGATGCCCCAGAAGGTCACCGACTCGACGGACGCCGCGTGCCGGCGCAGCATCGCGAAGAGGTCGCGGTAGTAGTAGCCGACCTCGGTGGCCGCCTCGCCCTCGGGCATGGCGGGGGAGTGCTGCGGGACGGTGCCGTTCGAGACGTCGGCGCCGTTGTTCTCCTTCGAGTCGCTGACGTCGAGCTCGGTGATGACCTGCAACAGCGACGGGTCGAGCCGCTCGACGGCGGTGAGGGAGTCGTCGAGCCACTGCACGGGCCGGGCGAAGTCGACGTGGGCCTGGTGCCCGACGCCGTCGATGGGCACGCCGCGGGCCTTGAGGGCCCTCACCAGCGAGAGGTAGTCGGCCCGCTTCGCCGGCATCTCGGTGTTGTAGTCGTTGATGAACAGCTGCTGCTGGGGGAAGTACCGGTCCGCGAGCCGGAAAGCCTCGTCCACGAAGGTCTCGCCGAGCACCTGGAACCAGCGGCTGTCCCGCATGTCGTGCGGGTTGGCGGTGTCGCCGTCGGCGATGACCTCGTTGACGACGTCCCACGCCCAGATCGGGCTGTCGCCGTCGGGGTAGCGCGCGTCGATGTGGTCGGCGATCCCCTTGATGTGCGCCTCCATGCGGGCGCGCAGGATCGCCTGGTCGGCCGGGCTGCTCGTGAGGTCGCGGTCGCCGTCCTTGAAGAACCAGGCCGGGGTCTGCGAGTGCCACACGAGGACGTGGCCGTACACCTGGGTGCCGGTGGCGTCGGCGTAGTCGAGCAGACGGTCGAGGTTGGCGAAGGTGAACTGCCCCTCGACCCGCTGCACGCTCTCGGGCTTGCCGTCGTTCTCCGGCGTGAACGCGTCGAAGTGGCGCTGCAGCAGCGCCGACGGGCGCCCCACGGTCTCGCGCTGGTCGATCGCGACGCCGACGTGCTCGAAGCCCTGCGCACCCAGCACGTCCTTGAGCGGCGGCACGTCCTGCACCGGCGTCTCGACGACGCCGCGCAGCGCGAAGTCGTCGACGAGGAAGTCGACGCCGGCGTCGCCCTCGACGTAGACCTGCGCGGTGTCGACCGGCGCGCCGAGGGTGTACGTGCCCTTCAGCTCGGTCCACGCGTCGGCGGTGACCACGCCGCTGGCGCCGCCCACGTTCTCGTACGCGGTGGGGGTGCCGGCGCGGTCGCGCTGGACCGACACCCGCAGCGAGGCGGGGGCCTCGCCGGGCGCCAGCTTCACCCAGACGCTGACGCTGACGGTCTGCCCGACGGCCAGGCCCTCGGTGACGTCGCGGGTGGGGCCCTGCCAGGACTGCAGGCGGTTCGTCACGGCGAGGCTCGCCGAGCCGCTGCGCGCGTCGGCGGTGGTCGTGGCGACCTGCGCGTCGCCGCGCGGGCCCCAGCCCTCGAGGCCGGTCTCGAAGCCGCTCGACAGCGCGGTGCCGGTGCCCGGCTCGACCGGGGCCGCCGCCTCGCCGACGATGCGGACGTCGTCGACGTAGAGGTCCTGCGTGGCGTCCGGGCTCTCGAGGTAGAGCTCGAGCTGGCTGACCGCCGTGGCGTGCGTGTAGGTGCCGGCGACCCTGGTCCACCCGCCGTCGCTGACGGGGACCTGCCAGGCCACGGTGTCGTACGCGGTCGTGCCGCCGGTCGGCGTCCGGGCGACGCTCGCGGTGACGACGTCGGTGCCGCTGCCCTCGGGCAGGCGGACCCACGCCTCGACCTCGTACGTCCCGGCGTGCATGACCTCGCGGGCGTCGAGGCCCGGGCCGTGCCAGGTGTCGGTGCGGCCGGTGACGGCCAGGCCCTGCTCCCCGGTGCGCGCCGCTGCGGCGGACACCGCCAGCTGCGCGGTGCCGCGCCCGGCCCAGCCGCCGGTACCGTCCTCGAAGCCCGTCGCGTAGACGGTGCCGGGTGCGGCGGTCGCGGCCGGCGCCACGAGCGCCAGGGGTCCCACCAGTCCGAGCAGGGCGATCCCCGCTCCACGTCGTCGTGCCATGCGCTCGCGCTCTCCTCGCACAGTCGTCGCCCTCGACAGGCCTGCGGTGCCCGCGTCTCGGAACAGTTCCGAGAACCGACCGGGAACTTCCGGAAGTGCAGCACGGTGCGGTCCCGCCGTCAACAGGTGGCGGGCCACGGGCCCGGATCGGTCAGGAACGGAGAAGCGGCGGGCACCGCGGCGCCCTTAGCGTCGGCAGCGACCGGTCCGAACCACCACGACGGGGGCAGCGATGAGCCGTACCGACGGGAGCACGACGAGCAGCGGTCTCTCCGAGCGCGAGCTGGCGGCGGTGCGCGAGCGCGCCGCGGAGCTGCGGCAGGAGTCCGGCTCCGGCGGCAAGGGCGCGAAGGGCGCGAAGGACGAGGCCGCCGTGCTCGCCAAGATCGAGCAGATGGCCGAGCCCGACCGCAGCACCGCGCTGCGCCTGCACCGCCTGGTCGCCGACGCCGCCCCGGACCTGCGGCCCAAGCTCTGGTACGGCCAGCCCGCGTACGCCCGCGGCGGCAAGGTCGTCTGCTTCTTCCGCAGCGGCCAGGACGACGGCGAGCGCTACTCGACGTTCGGGTTCACCCCCGAGGCGCGGCTCGACGACGGCAGCGGCGCGTGGCCGACCTCGTACGCCGTCGCGGACCTCACCGAGGCGGCCGCCGAGGCCCTCGCCGCGCTCGTCGCGCGGGCTTGACCTTGACCCTGGGTCAACCCCGCACGCTCGCCGCATGGCGACCACAGACCTGCAGCCGGAGCCCGGGCCGGCGATCCACGTCCGGGGCCTCGAGAAGTCGTACGGCGACCTGCCCGTGCTCCGCGGCGTCGACCTCGCCGTGGAGCGGGGCAGCATCGTCGCGCTGCTCGGCTCCAACGGGGCCGGCAAGACCACGCTCGTACGGATCCTGTCCACCCTGCTGCGCGCGGACGCCGGGTCGGCCCGCGTCGACGGCTTCGACGTGGCGACGCAGCCGTACGACGTGCGGGAGTCCATCAGCCTGACCGGGCAGTTCGCCGCGGTCGACGGGGTGCTCAGCGGGCGGGAGAACCTCGTGCTCGTCGCGCGGCTGCGGCACCTGCCGGCGCCGGGGCGCGTCGCGGACGAGCTGCTGGCCCGCTTCGGCTTGGCGGATGCGGCGCGGCGGCGGGTGGCGACGTACTCGGGCGGGATGCGGCGCCGGCTCGACCTGGCGATGAGCCTCATCGGGGACCCGCCGGTGGTGTTCCTCGACGAGCCGACGACCGGGCTGGACCCGCAGTCGCGGCTCGAGGTGTGGCGCGCGGTGCGGGGGCTGGCCGAGCAGGGGCGCACGGTGCTGCTGACCACGCAGTACCTCGACGAGGCCAAGCAGCTCGCCGACCGGGTCGCGATCCTGCACGGCGGCCGGGTCATCGCCGAGGGGACGCCGGCCGAGCTCAAGCGCCTGCTGCCGCCGGCCAGGGTCGAGTACGTCGAGAAGCAGCCGACCCTCGAGGACGTCTTCCTCGCCGTCGTCGGCGGCGAGAGCGCGGAGGGCTGAGACATGGCCAGGCACCCGGTCGCCGACACCACCGCCCTGCTGGGCCGGTCGCTGCTGCACATCGCTCGCAGCCCTGACACCATCATCACGACGGCGGTCATGCCGATCGCCTTCATGCTGCTGTTCGTGTACGTCTTCGGCGGCGCCATCGAGGCCGGCGACGGCCGCTACGTGGACTACCTGCTGCCGGGGATCCTGCTCATCACCATCGCCTCGGGCGTCTCCTACACGGCGTACCGGCTGTTCCTCGACCTGCAGGGCGGCATGTTCGACCGGTTCCGGTCGATGCCGATCGCGCGCTCGTCGGTGCTGTGGGCGCACGTGCTGACCTCGCTCGTGGCCAACCTCGTGTCGGTCGTGGTGGTCGTGCTGGTCGCGGTGCTCATGGGCTTCCGCTCGGGCGCGGGCGTGCTGGCGTGGGTCGCGATCGCGGGGATCCTGGCGCTGTTCACGCTGGCGCTCACGTGGCTCGCGGTGGTCCCGGGGCTGACCGCCGGGTCGGTCGAGGGGGCGAGCGCGTTCTCGTACCCGCTGATCCTGCTGCCCTTCGTCAGCTCGGCCTTCGTGCCGACGGAGAGCATGCCGGGGCCGGTGGCGGCGTTCGCGGAGAGCCAGCCGGTCACGTCGATCGTCGACGCGACGCGCGGCCTGTTCGCGGGCGGCCCGGTGGGCGCGGACACCTGGACAGCGCTCGCCTGGTGCCTCGGGCTGCTGCTCGTCGCGTACGGCGCCGCGATGCTCGTCTACCGCCGCCGGACCGGTTGACGGGCCGGGGAGGCTGGGACCGTGCTGACGATCGGCCAGCTGGCGGCCTACACCGGAGTGACGGTGAAGGCGGTGCGCCACTACCACCGGGTCGGGCTGCTGCCGGAGCCGGAGCGCGACGGCTCGGGCTACCGGGCGTACGACGCGCCGGCCGTCGTGCGGCTCATCCGGATCCGCACCTTGGCCGAGGCGGGCGTGCCGCTGGCCCGGGTGCGCCAGCTGCTCGACGCGGACGAGGCGACGTTCGCCGAGGCGACCGCCGACATCGACCGGCAGCTGCGCGAGCGGCTCCGCGCGCTGCAGGAGCACCGGCGGCGCATCGCGGCCCTGCGCAGCGGCGACACCCTGGCCGTCCCCGCCGAGGTGGTCGACTACCTCGACCGGCTCCGCGCGGTCGGGGCGCCTCCGCAGCTGCTGCAGGCCGAGCGCGACGCCTGGATCCTCGTCGCCGCCCGCTGGCCCGACTCCGTCCCCGCCTTGATGGCCGACAAGGTGGCGCAGCTCGAGGACCCGCAGGTCGTCGAGCTGTACGGCCTCCTCGGCCGCCTCGCCGACGACGGGCAGGACGAGGGCCTGCTGCGGGACATCGCCGACCGGATGTGCGCGCTGTACGAGCGCGCGGCGGCCAGCGGGCATCTGGCCCTGCAGGACGAGGTCATGCCCGACCCGGCGTTCGTCGCGCTCATGGACTCGTTCGCGGAGCAGGCGCACCCGGCCGTCGGGAGGCTGCGGGAGCTCATCGCGGAGCGGGGGTGGACGGGGTGGACGCGGGTCGAGCGGCTCGACGGGGTCGCAGCGGGCTGCTCGCGACGTCCGCTGGGGCCGTCTCGCCTCGCTCCGGCGCCGCCGGGCTGACAGGCGCAGGAGCTCCGAGGCGGGTACGCCGCGGCCGCTCGGACCGTGCGGCTCCGCCGTCCCTGCTCGGTTCTGCATCGAGACGGACGCGCCGCGAAGCGCGGTACGACGCCCTCTTCTGCCGATGAGCGGCCGTTGCGGTATCGCTCGTCGGCGACAGGCTCGCGCTGGCAGGCCAGCGAACCAGAGCCTGGCACAACGACCGGCAACACTGGGCACATGAGCAGGGAGGCACGCCGAACGGCGGGCAGCCCGGCATTACTAGATGTGCTCTTGGCCTGGACCGCTATGCGCTAGGTCCCGTATACCTGTCGCTGGCACACAGGACGACAAAACGGGAGACAGTGACCCACCAGGCCGCTTCTAGGCCGCCCGCCTCGGAGTCACACGGATACGGGCCGGGCGATTGTCGGCAGGCGGCCCAAGGTCGTGATCGGGCTCGTGGGGGCGCTCGGCACCGATCTCGACCCGGTCGAAGCGGCGCTGTCGGACTGGCTGCGGTTGGTCAACTACGAGACCGAGCCGCTCCGGATCAGCGAGCTAATCTCGCGTCTGTACTCAGCAGCGAAGAGCCGATTCGAGTGGAGAGAACCTACTCTTTGTGACGCCGCCCCTTCCTGCGTCTATTCTTCCTTCCATGAACGGGACGCGCAGGCCTTGGTCCGGCACTATCGCCGTGGGCCGGCGACGGGTGAAGTGCTGTTGAGTCGACGGACGAAGCGCTCTCGTCCTTGGCCTGCAGTCGTTCGAGCATAACCCGCACGGATTCGAGAACGGCATTCACCTGCGCCAGAGCTGGCGCTGGACTGCTTCCCATGGTCTCTCCTAGGCGGTGAAGGGCTACTCCATAGGGCCAGACTGCCATCCGAAGTATTATGTATTGCTGTTCGAGTGTCACCACCATGGCGTCCTGCGCCACGGTGAAGTCGTCTAGGCCGTATTCCTCACCATGTGCGAGGGCCGACAGCGCGCGGTAGGCCTCCTCGCCAAGCTCCCGATCCGGGAAACACGCCTCGACCGCGGAAAGGGCGTTCGCCTTCCCCTGCTTCTCGAGGGTAGTAGGCCACTCCTGCTTGTCCCAACCGACGTCATAGCCCTCTGCTGCAAGTCCTTTGGCTTCCTCGCGAGCTATCGACTGCAGTTCGACTTTCATGCTAGGTCGCAGAAGTACGGCGGCTCGCAGGCCGCTCCAGCGGTCGGCGTAGTAGCGAGCCGCTACAAGACGCAGGTCTGCAGGTTGCAGCAACCACATGGCTAGAGCGGAGATTTCAACTACTGACCGAGCCACGGCGAACATGGCACTTACTCGCTTCGCTGCCAGCGCCTCACCAAGAGCCCCGAGCATACCTTCAGCCAAACCAATTCGGCGTCTAGCCAAACGGCGTGCCCCGATGAGCCCTGACCCGCCGTATGTGTCACCCCAGTCTGGCGGGAGAGGGCTCTCCCGCAACGTCGCCAACCCGGTCTCCGGCAGGGATGCCAGGGTCTCGCTGATGGTCTCGGGTGCGTCTGCCAGCCATGGAATTGCTTCTACGGTCTGGCTGATGGCCAAAAGGTCGTGTACGTTATCGTCACCCTCGGGAAGTGTGCGGGACCAACACTCCCGCTTCTCAGCCGTGCTCAACTTCCGCGGCTTGAGGTCCTCCAGCACCCGCAACCGACGTCCAACCAGCCGTACAACGCGTGCCGGATGCCAGTCGTCTTCCTGATTCTCTAATAGGATGCGTCGACGCTGCAGATCCTCCATGGTCATGGGTGTGGCTTCGAGCTCAAAAGCGTAGGTAGCCGGCCCGTGGACCTCATAGCGAGCTGGTGGGATCACGGTCGTCGTTCCACACTCCGCGCATGGCAAGTCCGCGATGGGAACACGAACAACCAGCGTCCTAAGCTCGGCATCAAGGTCCTCGTTACCCTCGGAGAAGTTACTCTCCTGCAAGCGATCGCAGGACGTACAAACCGCTGCTACTCGTGGTCGCACGACAACCTCCGTTGGCTACCGGTTGATGAGATTCGTTGTCGCGGCCGTGAGGATGGCCGTCACGGCTACAGTCGTGCTTACGCGCCAGCGTCTTCTTGCAGTATCGTTGGCGCGGAACTCGGATCGCTTGAACGGCGCGATCAACACCCCCGACACAGAGTGATTCATGAAGGCGGCGACACCCGCCATGGCAGCAAAGCCACTGAGCCAGAGGGGCACCTCGACAACAGGCTTCCCCGTCGTCGTGAAGAACGAGGCGACCGCCATGAAGATGGATAGCGCCGCAAGGAGGGGCAGAAACCAAGCGACGGGCCCTAGAACCGAGTACCAAACCTTCAGGGACCGATCCGTTTGCGTCTGAACGTACGACTTATTATTCTCAGCCGTGGCCATCGCAACTGCATCATCTTTGTTCTGCACAATCACTTGCGCGATCTCCTTGTGCAGCTCTACCCGCACCCGAGTTGTCTCCAGGGTCAGGTTGTTGAGCGCATCCTTAGGCAGGGTTACCAGATCGGCCAAGTCTGCCACGATGATCCGGTTACGAGACTGCTTGACGACATCGAACGGCCTGCGGTAGGGGGCTCTACTAGGAAGTGCACTGAGTAGCAGTCGTTCTCGCAGCGGAAGTCTGCTCCAGTAGGACTCTCCGTCCTCTCGCAACATGGTCACGATCCGCTCCAGGTCCTCGAGGAACAACCTTCTGTTCCTGATTCGCAGATGCTTCGGTCCTGCACCGAACTGAAACGTCGTGTTCCCTGGCTTGGCGTTCCGAATGACCATGCTGCGAAACTAGCACCCACCACCCAGGAGATCGGCGATAGGCGCGGGGCGAGAATTGCTACCACTGCCGCGTTGCGGGCGGCCGCCGCTCGCCCGGTTCTGCCGCGTTGAGGGCGGCTCCGCTCGCCCGGTTCTGCCGCGTTGAGGGCGGCTCCGCTCGCCCGGTTCTGCCGCGTTGAGGGCGGCTACGCTCGCCCGGTTCTGCCGCGTTGAGGGCGGCTACGCTCGCCCGGTTCTGCCGCGTTGAGGGCGGCTACGCTCGCCCGGTTCTGCCGCGTTGAGGGCGGCTACGCTCGCCCGGTTCTGCCGCGTTGAGGGCGGCTACGCTCGCCCGGTTCTGCCGCGTTGAGGGCGGCTACGCTCGCCCGGTTCTGCCGCGTTGAGGGCGGCTACGCTCGCCCGGTTCTGCCGCGTTGAGGGCGGCTACGCTCGCCCGGTTCTGCCGCGTTGAGGGCGGCTACGCTCGCCCGGTTCTGCCGCGTTGAGGGCGGCTACGCTCGCCCGGTTCTGCCGCGTTGAGGGCGGCTACGCTCGCCCGGTTCTGCCGCGTTGAGGGCGGCTACGCTCGCCCGGTTCTGCCGCGTTGAGGGCGGCTACGCTCGCCCGGTTCTGCCGCGTTGAGGGCGGCTACGCTCGCCCGGTTCTGCCGCGTTGAGGGCGGCTACGCTCGCCCGGTTCTGCCGCGGTCCGCGCGGCTACCCGGTTCTGCCGCGTCGTGACCGTGTCCACCAGCAAACACCCTGCCTCGGTCGAGGCCGGCTCACCGCGGCTCAAGGCCGGGGTGGCTGTCGCCCCGAACGGCAAGCGCAACCCGTGCCCCGCCGGTCGCACCGTCGATGACGTCGCGCGGGCGCGATCCGTCACGATGGAGCGTGCATGACACCCGGCGACTGGTCACCTCCATCGATCTCGATGAGGCGGCAGAAGCAGCCCTCGATCAGCATCGTGAAGTGTCGATCTCGGCGCTGCTCGAACTCGAGCTCGTCAGCGGGCGGCGGCTCACCCTCCTCGACGACCGGGGCTGGTCCTCTGGCGGCCCCGACAGCATTTGGTCGCACCTGTCGCTGCAACAGCTGGAGGAGACCGCGCGCGCGGTCGTCGGGCCCGACGAGCCGCCGGAGGGGCGCTCTTACGAAGAGGAAGCTGCGCTGCACTGGGCCCACCTGTCGAAGATCGCGCACAGGCAGGGGGTGCCCGTCCAGGCGGGCGAGCTGGCGGCGCTGCCGCACGACGTGCACATCAGCCCCAGGATCCGAGCGCGGCTGACCCTCTAAGCGTCACGAAGCGGATCGACGGCGTCGCAGCGCGGTCGCCCTTTCGTCATCAACCCCCGCGGCTCGGCCAAGAGGACGATCCTCACAGCGTGAGGGCGACTACACCCGCCCGTCCTGCCGCGGTCAGGGCGGCTCCGCTCACCCCGTTCTGCCGCGTTGAGGGCGGCCCCGCTCGCCCGGTTCTGCCGCTCTGCGGGCGGCTACGCTCGCCCGGTTCTGCCGCTCGACCGACCGCGGCACCTTCGCCCTGGGGTCGTCCTATGCCGCCGAGCAGCCCGTTACCTGGTGCTCCCAGATAACGATGTCTGCGACACGTAGGAGGGTGAGCCGCGGGCCTTCGGGCGGCTGGTGACGGTGCCGCCACGCATCGACGAGAGCCCACTGTTCCCCAAGATCCGACTGAAGCCGGGGCCAGAAGCGTCCGGGCGCCCCCCGCCCGCTGGGCGGGCGACCGAAGTAGAACGCGAAGACCTGACTGTCGTAGACGGGCACGAGGTCGGGTCGCTTTCGATGCAGCACCTTGCTAACTGACACAGCAGTCCACCAAGGCACGTGCTCCGAGGCGATCATCGCTCGACGCACCGTTGCCCATGGGCTGGCGGGGTCAGCGAGGTCGAGTTCGAGAAAATCGACCGGCGGGAGATCGAGCACCGCCTGCATACACCGGCGCAGCTCGGCATGCGGCCCAGCGGGCTGGAAGAGCGGGACGACGTTGTCGAAAGTCAGGCGTAGAGACAGGAGCGTCGGCGCCAAGCAGTCGAGCGGCGTCAACGTGTCAGGCTCGCTCGGCTGGTCGTACGTCCAATAGGCCCGGCCGCCGGTGGGATCGAGGTGGTCGTCGAGGTGGCGGTCGCCGCAGGGTCGGAGTTCGGACACGCTGCGGAGTGCCGACAGTGACATGACTGCCATGGTGCCCGGACTTGGGTGCGCAACGGTGGTGGGCCGGTTTCGGTCCCCCCGGCGTCCCGAGCCGGATGAGCGCTGCGGCTGAGATCTGGCCACGCTTCGGCACCTGAGCGTCAGGCCGCTGACGCAGCGGGCGGACGACGCACGCTCATGCCGCGGTCCGCTCGGCCACCCGGTTCTGCCGCTCTTAGGGCGCCTACCTACTCGTAGGGTCCGTGCCGGCCAGCTTGACGAGGCCCAGACCTTCTTGTCCCTCTACTTCGACATGCAGGGTGTACGACCGGTCACCACGGTGCAGCTCGGCCCACGCGGTCACCTCGTTCACGTCACGAGGTCCTGTGAGGCGCCACTCCTCCGACGACCACCTGGCAAGCTCCAGCGCCGAGGCCTGGGAAACCACGGTCGGCTGCTGCCAGAAGTAGACACGGAAGGCTGGCGAGTCGACCTCCCAGCAGGTGTCGCGAGGGTCAACAGGCGCCGCGTGCATGAGGCGAGCAGGTCACTCTCCTGCCGCGGTCCGCGCGGCTACACGGTTCTGCCGCGGTCCGGGGGCTCCTCGTCCTGCGCGCTCCCATCGTCCCCAGGGCATCCGGTCCTCCCCGGTCGGTGAGCCTGGGTACTCGAGCCGCTCGATCGCGCTGGTCGTGCACGCGCGTGCCCGGTCAGCGGCATGGCGGGCGGATTGTCGAGCATGACGACTTCAAAGAGCACTTCGGCGTTGACCCAGCACTGCTGCGCCTTGCGGTGGCGGCGCACCTCGCGCGGTACAAGGGCGAATCCCGCGCGCACGTCGCGTCCGACCTCAGGATCTACCTGTCCTGGTGCGCGGACCGCGGGACGGACCCGCTCGCTGCGCGTCGGGTGGACCTCGAGCTGTACGCGCGGTGGATGCAGGAGGTGCGCTGCCACCGCCCGTCCACGGTCTCGCGCCGCTTCTCGGTCCTCGCGGGCTTCTACCGGACCTGTGTCATCGACGGCGTACTCGAGCACTCGCCGGCCGAGTACGTCCGCCGGCCGAGCGTCCCGCCCAAGTCACCCACGCTCGGCTTGTCGCACCTGCAGCTGGAGGCGCTGCTGGCCACCGCCAGGGACAGCACCAACGACAACGACTTCGCCCTGGTCTGCCTGCTCGGCCTGCTCGGGCTGCGGGTCTTCGAGGCCTGCGGCCTCCGCTTGAGCGACATCGGCGAGGAGCACGGTCACCGGGTCCTGCGCGTCGTCGGCAAGGGCGGCAGGACCGTGCTGGTGCCGATGCCGCCAGCCGTCGCCCGCGCGGTCGACCGCGCCGCCGCACGACGAGACGCCGGCCCGCTGCTGCGCAACACGCGCAACGGAGCGATGGACCGGCACGCCGCGACCCGCCGACTCCGCGCCCTCGCCAGGACGGCCGGAGTGCAGCTCCCGCGGATGCACCCGCACATGCTGCGACACACCTTCGTCACCACGATGCTCGACGCTGGC
Source organism: Vallicoccus soli (assembly GCF_003594885.1). Taxonomy (NCBI): domain Bacteria; kingdom Bacillati; phylum Actinomycetota; class Actinomycetes; order Motilibacterales; family Vallicoccaceae; genus Vallicoccus; species Vallicoccus soli. The sequence continues at coordinate 48,874 of NZ_QZEZ01000006.1, read as the reverse complement.
GTCGATCTGCGCGACGTGCAGATCGCCGCCCGGCATGCCGACCCGCGCACCACGATGCGCTACGACCGCGCCCGCCGAACCTCGACCGCCACCCGAATTACATCCTGGCCGCCTACATGTCCTCTGGCACCTGACGGGGCAACTCCGGAAGAAGCAGCGCAATCTCACCTGAGCCTGGCCGAGGCTCCGGGAACTCCTTTACGGCCGCGGCCTGCCCTGACGCCCGATCTCAGGCAGGCTGCACATATGCCGGTCGGTGACTGCGAACGCGCCTTCGCTGCGGCGGCGGCCGAGGACGAGGTCGAGCTCGTTCGGAGTCGGTTGCCATGGCTGAATCAGCGCGGCCACCTCGGGCTACCCGTCGAGCTCGACAGCGTCACCCCGGTACTGGAACGGATCTTCCTGGCACTCGGCGGGGTGCTGTCCGAGCAGGCTGGCAAGCGGCTCACGCCGTTGCCGGGCGACTTCCTGCAGCCGCAGTCCGGTGTTCTCGTGGAGATCGACGAGCCTCAGCACTTCACCAGCTACCGCCTACTGACCTTGGAGATGTATCCCGCTGGAGTGGCTCTGGGCTACGACCTCGAGCACTACAAGGCACTGTGCCGTGCGTGGTCCGCGCGCTCGGACAAGTACAGAGCCGCGAAAGCAGCGCCGGCCTTCGGGCCGGCAGGGCGGCAGCGCCAAAGGGCGTACAACGACGCGCTGCGGGACCTCGCCGCCGCCGCGATGTCCACGTGCGTGGTCAGGGCGGATGCCCCAGACCGAGACGGAGCAGCCGCCTACCAACGCGGTCGATCGCGTCTCCGTGCGGAAGTGGGAACGCGGCTGCCCTAGCGTCAACGCTCCTTGCGGAGCGCAAGACCGCGCGGCCACCCGGTCCTGCCGGGGATGGAGACGGGCATGGCGCCTGAACCGTTCGCCATGGAACGTCTCGTCGCGTCGGGCCACGTCCGCAGGACGTGGGGCTCCCGCTCCACCGCTCAACCTGCAGTGCCCCCCAGGCCGGGGAGGGTCGCGGCGCGCAACTGGTCCACCGCCGGGCCGTGGGTGCCCCGGAGCGCCGGTTCGTCGGTGACGCGTGCCGCCTGCACTGGCACCGATCGCGGAGAACGCTGGAACCGGCTGCGGACCTCCTCGATCAGCAAGGGGTGCGAGCCCCACGTGCCTCCCAGGATCACGACGGCCGGGTCGGTGAGCGCGACGACCGCAGCGAGCACACCGCAGACCCCTCGTACGAGGACATCCCGGGCGGCGCTGCTCGTCACCCCCTCGTCGAGGAGCTCGAGGACCCTGTCGACCGCGATGGCCGTCGAGCCGTGCTGGCGCAGGCCGAGGGCGGCGAAGACCTCGGTGAACGCGACCGCCTGCCCGTGAGGTCCCCAGGTCACCAGGTGGGCGACCTCGCCGGCCAGGCCGCGGTGCCCGCGCCGTACGTCGCCGTCGCTGACGACCGCGCACCCGAGGCCCTCGTCGAGGTACAGGTAGACGAAGTCGTCCAGGGGCTCGGGGTCGGCGGCCCGCTCCGCCCGCGCCGCCCAGTTGACGTCGTTGTCGACCAGGACCGGCCCGTCCACCAGCGGGGCGAGCACGTCCGCCGGGGACAGCTCACCGACGAGGAAGGGCGCGTCGGGCAGGTGCACCAGCCGTCCGCTGGCGCGCTCGACCGGGTCGGCGGCGCTGACGACCGCGAGCCGGAGCGGGCCGGGCGCCCCCTCACCCAGTCGCCGTACCGCTGCCCGCAGGCGCTCCGCCACCTCGTCGGGCCGGGCAGGGCGCTGCAGCTCCTCCTCGGCCCTGCCCAGGACCGTGCCGCGCACGTCGAGGAGCTCGGCGACGACCCCCTGCGGCGCGATGCTGATGGCGGCGGCCGTACCGAGGCCGTCGGACAGCGCGTAGTAGGTCCCCACGCGCCCCCGCCCCCGGGTGCGCTCGCCGGTGTCGCGCAGCAGCCCCGCCGCGGTCAGCCGTCGCACGCTCTCCCCGGCCGTGGGCTTGGAGAGCTGCGTCCGCACCGCCACCTCGGCCCGGGTCAGGCGCTCCTCGTCGAGGAAGGCCCGCAGGACCTGGGCGTCGGTCGCCGACCGGACCAGGTCCATCGACGGCCTCGGGGTGCTCACGGACCGACTCTAGTCAAGGGCCTTGCCCAACGCGCCGACCTGGCCTACCGTCGTACCAGTAAGGAGTCCTCACCAAAGGAGCTGGTCGTGACCCTCGCCCCCGAAGCCCCCGGCACGTCACCCTCCTCGCTGCCGCCGCTGCCGCACTGGGAGTCCACCCCGGACGACCTCAAGGGCGCGATCCGCGAGATCAAGAACGCTCTGCGTGCGCGCATCGCCGCGTCCGGCCGCAGCGTCGAGGAGGTCTTCGCCGTCGTCGAGCAGCAGCTCGAGGCCAAGGTCGCGGAGGTGGAGGCCGCCAAGGCCGCCGGTGACAGCGTCTGGCCGGTCATCGACTACGCCGACATCGAGGACGGCACCGTGAGCGCGGACCAGCTGGCCACGCTCCGGGCCCGCGGCTGCCTCGTCGTGCGCGGGCACTTCCCCCGCGAGCAGGCCCTCGCCTGGGACCAGGACATCGTCGACTACGTCGAGAGCAACCACTTCTTCGAGGACTACCGCGGCCCCGGGGACGACTTCTTCGGCAGCGTCGGCTCCAAGCCCGAGATCTACCCGATCTACTGGTCCTCCGCGCAGATGCAGGCCCGGCAGAGCGACCGCATGGCCGCGGTCCAGCGCTTCCTCAACGCGCAGTGGAAGAGCACGTCCGACGGCGTGCAGTGGTTCGACCCGGACCGCGACTCCCTCTACCCCGACCGCATCCGCCGCCGCCCGCCCGGCGCGGACTCCGGGGGCCTCGGCACCCACAACGACCCCGGCACCCTCGACCTGTGGATGACCGCGGCGTACCAGAAGGCGTTCCGGCACCTGTTCGACGGCAGCGTCGAGCAGTACGACCCGTGGGACGCCGCGCACCGCACCGCCGGTCCGCAGTACCCGGGCACCACCATGTGCTCCGCGTTCCGCACCTTCCAGGGCTGGACAGCGCTGTCCGACATGGACCACGACCAGGGCGTCCTGCACACCGTGCCGATCCCCGAGGCGATGGCCTACCTCATGCTGCGCCCGCTGCTGCCCGACGTCCCCGAGGACGACATGTGCGGCGTCACCGTCAACCGGGTGTTCCCCGCGACCCAGAAGTGGCACTCACTGCTCCTGCGCGCCGTCACCACCATCCCCGACGTCACGGCCGGCGACTCCGTCTGGTGGCACTGCGACATGATCCACGGGGTCGCCCCGGTGCAGGACCAGAAGGGGTGGGGCAACGTCATGTACATCCCCGCCGCCCCCTGGTGCCCCCGCAACGAGGAGTACGCCGCGTCCGTGCGCGAGGCGTTCCTGACCGGGTCGAGCCCCAGCGACTTCCCGGAGGAGCACTACGAGCGGGACTGGGACAACCGGTTCAGGCCCGAGGACCTCAACGCCACCGGCCGTCGCGGCCTGGGCCTGGTCTGAGCGACCGCCGGCCGGGTCGCCCAGGAGCAGCGCGAAAAGCAGGTGCCAGCCCTCGTGCCCGGGCCTAGCGTCCGTACGTGCCCTCGCGACTGGCCGCCCTCGCGCTCGACGCGCACGACCCCGCCCGCGTCGCGCGGTTCTGGGCGGCCCTGCTCGACCGCCGGCCGGTCGAGGACGCCCGCGGCGTGCTGCTGCCGGGCTCCGACACCCAGGTCGGGCTCCGCTTCGTCCCGAGCCGGTCCGAGCGCACAGGCCGGGACCGCGTGCACCTGCACCTCACCAGCGCCGCCGACGGCGACCAGCAGCGGACGGTCGAGCGGGCCCTGGCGCTCGGCGGCCGGCACCTCGACGTCGGGCAGCTCCCCGAGGAGGGGCACGTCGTCCTCGCCGACCCCGAGGGCAACGAGCTGTGCGTCATCGAGGCCGGCAACGCCTACCTCGCCGGCTGCGGCCCGCTCGGCGAGCTCGCCTGCGACGGCACCCGCGCGGTCGGGCTCTTCTGGTCCGCTGCGCTGGGGTGGCCGCTCGTGTGGGACCAGGACGAGGAGACGGCCATCCAGTCGCCGTACGGGGGGACGAAGGTCGCGTGGGGCGGACCCCCCGTCGCGCCCCGGCACGGGCGGGACCGGCAGCGGCTCGACCTGGCCGTCGTCGGCGGCGACCTCGCCGGCGAGGTCGAGCGCCTCACCGGCCTGGGCGCGACCCGGCTGCGCGACCTCGACGACGGCACCGTCGAGCTGGCCGACCCCGACGGCGGGGAGTTCGTCCTCGCACCCGACGAGGCGTGAGCATGCCCCCGCCCGGCGTCACCCTACGGCCCATGACGCAGGAGGAGTTCGACGCCTGGCAGGCGGAGGTCGCCCGCGCGTACGCCGACGAGCAGGTCGCCGCCGGCAACTGGCCCGCCGACCGGGCGCTGCAGCTCGCGCAGGAGGGGCAGGCCGGCTTCCTGCCCGACGGCCTCGCGACCGAGGGCATGCTCCTGCTGAACGGCGTCCTGGCCGACGGCACCGTCGTCGGTCGGGTGTGGGTCGGCCTGCGCCACCCGCGCGACGTACCGGACTGCGCCTTCCTCTACGACCTCGAGGTCGACGCCGGGCACCGCGGCCGCGGGCTGGGGCGGGCGCTGCTGGAGGGCGCCGAGCGGGCCGTACGCGCCGCCGGCGTGGGTGCGCTGGAGCTCAACGTCTTCGGGGACAACGCGACCGCGATCTCCCTCTACGCCTCCGCCGGCTACACCGTCACCCAGCAGCAGATGCGCAAGCGCTTGCCGCACTGACCGGCGTCGTGCGTGGCGGTCTTCTCCTCCTGCTCTCACGCTGCTGTCATCCGCCGGGCCCAACCTCAGGGGTGTCAGCGCACCGACACCCCAGGAGCCCCTCCATGCGCACCGTCAGCGTCCTCGCCCTCACCAGCCTCGCCGCCGCCCTGTCGGTCGGCGTCGCCGCACCGGCCGCCGCCGACGAGCGGGTCTGCCGCGGCGCGCTCGGCGCCGTCACCGTCGACGACCTCCGCGTCCCCTCCGGCGCCACCTGCCGGCTCACGAGCACCACCGTGAAGGGCACCGTCAAGGTCGAGCGCGGAGCCACGCTCGACGCGCGCTCGATCCGCGTCGTCGGCAACGTGCAGGGGGAGGGCGCCCGCTCGGTGCGGGTGCTCGGGTCCCGGGTCGGCGGCAGCATCCAGGTCAAGCAGGGCGTCGGCGCGTTCGTGCAGAAGACCCGCATCGACGGCGACCTGCAGTACGACGAGATGCGCGGCCTGCTCACCGCGAACGCCAACACCGTGGGCGGCAACACCCAGATCGTGAAGAACACCGGCGGCGTGCAGGTCACCGGCAACCGCATCGACGGCGCCCTGCAGTGCAAGGAGAACCGCCCCGCCCCCACCGGCTCCGGCAACGTCGCCCGCGAGGGCAAGGAGGACCAGTGCCGGCGGCTCTGAGCTGAGCGGTACCCGCGCGCACCGGCCCGGCAGGGCACGGTCGGGCCGGGCGCGCTACGCCCGCAGGACCTTCTCCATCGCCTTGCCCTTGGCGAGCTCGTCGACGAGCTTGTCGAGGTAGCGGATCCTCTGCATCAGCGGGTCGTCGATCGACTCGACCCGGACGCCGCAGATCGTGCCGGTGATCGCCGACGCCCGCGGGTTCAGCTCCGCGGCGGCGAAGAACTCCTCGAAGGTGGTGCCGGTCGCGAGGTGGTCCTGCAGCGCCGCCTCGTCGAAGCCGGTCAGCCAGGTGATCACCTGCCGGAGCTCGGCCTCCGTACGGCCCTTCCGCTCGACCTTGTGGACGTAGTGCGGGTAGACCGACGCCACGCTCGTCGTGAAGATCCGGTGCACGGCGCGATCGTAGGCCCGGTCGTCACGGCCCGTCCCGGCTCCGGTCACCTCCACGCGCCCGGGCCACGGTGGCGCGGGCCGGCGCGTCGGCCGGCGAGCAGGCGGCCCGCCAGCGCCGGCACGCCGCCGCCGACCGGGCGATCGTCCCCGAGCGCTTGGTCCTGCCCGACCTGCGCAGCCGGGCGAGCATCGACGCCGCCGACCGGCGGTACGCCGCGCGCCAGGCCCGCGACTGACGCCGCCGGGCGGTCTAGCGTGACGGCCGTGACCGCCAGCGACACCCCGTGGGAGCCCCCGCTCGCCGGGACGGAGGCCGAGCACCTGCTCGGCGCGCTCGACCGCCTGCGCACGACGTTCCGGTGGAAGGCCGACGGGCTCGACGCGTCCGGCCTGGCCACCCGGGTCGGGGCCTCCACCCTCACCCTCGGCGGGCTGCTCAAGCACCTCGCCCTCGTCGAGGACTTCACCCTGACCACCAAGCTGCGCGGCGAGGCGCCCGGCGAGCCGTGGCGGAGCGCCGACTGGGACGCCGACCCGCGCTGGGACTTCAGCTCCGCCGCGCACGACACCCCCGACGCCCTGTACGCGCTGTGGGACACCGCCGTCGAGCGGTCCCGGGCCCGGCTCGACGCGGCCCTCGCCGACGGCGGGCTCGACCAGCCCGCGCACGTCGGCGGCCCCGACGGGCGGGCCAGCCTGCGCCGGCTGGTCTGCGACCTCGTCGAGGAGTACGGCCGGCACACCGGGCACGCCGACCTGCTCCGCGAGGCCGTCGACGGGCTCGTCGGGGAGGACCCGCCCGCCGGCTGGGCGCCGTCATCCCCCGCCGACCCTCCGCGCGCCAGGGCGTGACCACCACGGCCGCTCGCTAGAGGACGACCTCGTCGGTGCCCGTGGCCAGGGCGTACGCGACCGCGGCTTCGGTGGTGAGGGAGCGCCCGGCGTCGAGGGTGTCGTCGTACGCGTCGTCGCCCAGCGCGGAGCGGGCGTCCTCGACGGCGCGGGCGCGCAGCGCCTCGTCGGGCAGGTAGTAGCCGTACACCCGCCGCCCGACCTGCTCGCGCAGCGCGTCGGCGGCGCCCACGAGCACGGCGACCCGGTGGTGCCGGGCGCCGGCGGCCTCGACGACGGCGAGCGCCTCGAGGAAGTACGCGAGGTTGGCGAGGTCCGCGGTCTCGGCGCTGAGCCGGATGCCCTCGAGCAGGTGCGCGCGGGCGCCGCCGGGGTCGGCGACGGCGAGGGCGGCCTCGGAGAGGGTGTAGAGCGCGACGTACGCGGCGAGGCGGTCGCCCCGGGCCCGGGCGCGCTCGAGGCCGAGCAGCGCCTGCGCCCGCGCGCCGTCGGGGTCGCCGCCCAGGAGCCGGACCGTGCCGAGCCACGCGTGGACCAGCGACTGCAGCCAGTCGCCCTGCAGCCCCTCGCCCTCCGCGAGCACGAGGGCCTGTAGGAACAGGTCCTCCGCGGCCGCGGCGTCGCCGCCCGCCAGCGCGTTCAGCCCGTGCCCCGCCACCGCCTGCCCGGTGCCGAGGCGGTCGCCGGACGCCTCGGCGGCGGCCTGCGCCGCGGTGTAGTGCTCCTGCGACGCCGCCCGGCGCCCGGCCGCGAACCCCAGGGCGCCCAGCGTCATGTGCGCGCGGACCCGCCAGTACGGCACCAGGTCGTGCCCCAGCGCCCGCTCCGCCGGCTCGGTGCTCAGCGTGAGCCGCCCGCGCAGCCAGCAGTGCAGCCACATCGCCCAGGCGATGCGCGCGGCGGCCTCGCCGTCGCCGTCCTCCAGCGCGATCTCCGCCGCGCACGCGAGGTTCGGCTCCTCCACGACCATGCGCCGCAGCACCGCCACCTGCTCGCCGCGGTAGTACTCCGGGGCCGCCTCCTCGGCGAGCGCCAGGTAGAACGCCCGGTGCGCCGCGCGGACCGCCGCCAGCTCCCCGCCCGAGAGGCGGGCCCGGGCGTACTCCGCCACCGGCTCCAGCAGTAGGTAGCGGGCCCGGCCCTCGTGCACCCCCGCCACGACGAGGCTGTGCTCGACGAGCCCCTCCAGCGCCGGCAGCACGTCGACGCCGAGCGCCCCGCCCACCGCCTCCGCGGCGGCCAGCGAGCAGCCGCCCTGCACCACCGACAGGGCGCGCAGCAGCGCCTGCTGCTCCGGCGGGAGCAGGCCGTGGCTCCAGTCGAGCGTCGCCGTCATCGTGCGCTGGCGGGCCGGCAGGTCGCGCGCCCCGCCGGACGCGGGGGTGGTCTCGGCCAGGCGGGCCAGCAGCTCGCGCGGGGGCAGCGCCCGCGCCCGCGCCGCCGCCAGCTCCAGCGCCAGCGGGATGCCCGCCAGGCGCCGGCAGAGCTCGGCGACCGCGGCCGCGTCGGCATCGCCGAGCGGGCGGTCCGGCGCCACCGCCCGTACCCGCTCGAGGAACAGCGCCCCCGCGGGCGAGGCCTCCACCGCCGCGAGCGACGGGCGCCCGGCCGGCACGTCGAGCGGGCGCAGCGGGTGCTCGGCCTCGTCGCGCACCCGCAGCGGCGCCCGGCTCGTCACCAGCACCGCGAGCCCGGGCGCGGCGGCCACCAGCGCCGCGACCCGCTCCGCGGCCGACCCGTCGCCGAGCAGGTGCTCGAGGTTGTCGAGCACGAGCAGCAGCCGCAGCGGGCGCAGGTGCGCGGACAGCGCCGCCGCGGGGCCCTCGCCCTGGTCGCCGGGCACGCCCAGCGCCGCGGCCACCGCCGGCAGCAGCGCCGAGGGGTCGGGCACCGCGGCCAGCGCGACCGCCGCCGTCCCGTCCGGGTACGACCCCGCGGCCCGCGCCGCCACCGCCGCGGCCAGGCGCGTCTTCCCCACCCCGCCCGTACCGGTCACCGTGACCAGGCGGCGCCCCGCGGCCAGCAGGCCGAGCACCGCGTCGACGTCGGCGTCGCGCCCGACGAGCGGGGTCGACGGCACGTCGAGCGAGGGCAGCGGCGCGCGGGCCTCGCGCTCCTCCGCCGGCGCCGGCCGGGCCGCCGCGAGCAGGGCCGCGCGCTCGGCCGCGTCCGCGCCCAGGGCGTCGAGCAGGGCGCGCAGCGTGTGCGGGTACGGCCGCGTGCGGGTGCCGCGCTCGAGCGCGCTCACCGCGTGGGCCGTGAGGCCGGCGCGCTCGGCGAGCTCCTCCTGGGTGAGCCCGGCACGGCGGCGCAGCGCGCGGAGCTGCCCGCCGAGGCTGGGCTGGGGGGGCCGGGCCACCCGCGCACAGTACTTCGCACGCGCAGCACCCGCCCGCTCCCCGCACGGGGCGCACCCGTGCGGCGGTGTGCGGGTCGTGTGCGGGTCGCTGTCCGTGGCGCGCCGGCCCCCGCCCGGCCAGAGTCGTGGCCACGAGGACGACGGCGGCCGGGGGGAGCACGGGGGACGGGCCGCCGCCGGGGCCTCGGGGGGACGGACCCGGACGGGGGACGGGTCCGCGACGCGCGACGGCGGCGGCCGGCTGGGGGGCCGCCGCCGCCGTCGGCGCAGCCCGACCGGGGAGCGGGCCCTACGCCCGGGCGCCCTCGTGCCGGGCGTCCTTCTCCTTGTGCCGCACGACGACGACCGGGCAGTGGCAGTGCCGCACGCACTGCTCCGCGACCGAGCCCAGCACGAGCGAGGCGAACCCGCCGCGCCCGCGCGAGCCGACGACGACCAGGTCCGCCGTGCGGGACGCCTCGATGAGCGCCTGCGCCGAGGGGCCGTGCACCGCCTGCACGTCCACCAGCACGCCCGGGTCGTCGCCGACCACCTCGGCCACCCGCGCCCGCTCGTGCTCCACGAGCGACGCCTGCAGCTCGTCCACCCCCGGCACGTAGCCCGTCGGCCAGCCGGTGCGCCGGATCTCCGAGGAGATCGACCAGGCCCGCACCACCCGCAGCGCGCAGCCCCAGCGCCGCGCCTCCGCCGCGGCGAAGACCAGCGCCTCACCGGCGCAGTCCGACCCGTCGTCGCCGACGACCACGCCGCCCCGCACGCCCTGCGCCTGCCCCGCCGCGTCCGCCACGTCCGCCTCCTCGCCGCGCGGCCCCGCCCGGCGCGGGGCCCCGCTCCGATCATCCCGCGGCCCGCGGCGCGCGCCAGGGGCGGAGGTCCCGGTCGTGCTCAGGCGCCGGGCGTGCGGCGGGTCTCCACGAGCCGGAGGGCCACGTCGACCAGGCGGGTGTTGCTGTCCTGCGACACCCGGTTGAGCACGTCGAAGGCGCGCCCGGCGTCGATGCCGAAGCGCTCCATGAGCAGGCCCTGCGCCTGGCCGATGAGCCCGCGGGTCTCCAGCGCCCGGTGCAGCTGCTCGTTGGTGCGGGCCCAGCGCAGCGCCACCGCCAGGTGCGCGGCGAACGCCCGGGCCGCCGCAGCGCGCCCGTCGTCGAACGAGCGGGGGCGGGGGGCGTACAGGTTGAGCGCCCCGACCACCCGCTCGCCGGCCCGCAGGCGCAGCGACAGGCTGCTGGCGATGCCGAGCTCGGCGGCCGCGCGGGGCGCCCACCGCGGGTAGCGGGCCTCCGACGGCAGGTCGTCCACGCCCACCTCGGGCTCGTCGCGGGCCGCCGCGAGGCACGGACCCTCGCCGAGGTCGTACTGCAGGAGGTCGGCGCGCAGCGCGACGTCGCCGCTCGCCGCCGGCGTGGAGGGCGCGCTGCGGGGCCCGGTCACCTCGGTGACGCTCGCCCAGCCGTCGGGCACGAGGTGGCGGACCGCGAGGGCCACCCCGCGCTCGAGGCTGCGGGTCGGGTCGACCTCGGGCTCGGCCAGCAGCTGCACGAGGTCCACGAGCGCCTCGCCGCCGAGGCCGCCGGGCCGGGGGGCGCTCACCGGGCGCCGCCGGCAGGACGCGAGGGGGTCAGGCGGTCCGGGCGGGGGTGCGGGGGTCCGGGCACGGGAGCTGGGGACCTCTTCGGAGGGACGGGGGTCGCCCGTCTGCTCGAGCCGGGTCAAGCCTTCCACACGCCCCGGCCGCAGGACGAACGGGGCGCGCGCCCCGGTGCGCCTGCCCCCGCCCCCCGGTGCCAGGCTGATCGCACGCCGCGAGCACGCTCCCGGCGCCGCGCACGACCGCCGCACCCCCAGGAGGACCGATGTCCGGCACCCAGGACGGCCCCGCCCTGCACCCCACCACCCGCGAGCTCGCGGCCGGGCGCAGCTTCGCCGCCATGAGCACCCTGCTGCCCAGCGGGCAGATCCAGACCCAGTACGTGTGGGTGGGCACCGACGGCGAGCGGCTGTCGGTCAACACCGAGGTGCACCGCGCGAAGTACCGCAACCTCCAGGAGGACCCGCGGGTCACGCTGTGCATCCGCGACGAGGCGAACCCCTACCGGTACGCCGAGGTCCGCGGCCGCGTCGTCGGCGAGGTCCGGGGCCAGGAGGCCCGCGACGACATCGACGCGCTGTCGCAGAAGTACGAGGGGCGCCCGTACCCGCCGGAGGCCATCAAGAGCGAGCGGGTCAAGCTCTGGATCGAGCCGGAGCGCCAGACCGTCGCGGAGTGAGCGCGGGGGCCGCCCCGGCCCCCGGGTCTGCCCCTACGGGTGGGGCCACCTGCACCTCGAGGACGCCTGCCTGCCGGGTCGAGGCGGCCCGCCCGCCGCACGACGCTGGCAGCACCAGCCGTCGAGCGCGAGGAGCAGCGCATGGGCACCACCGGCACGACCACCCGCACCACCACCGGCACCAGGACCCCGCGCCGGCGCCGGGGAGCCGTACGGGCCACGGCCCTCGCCGCCGCCGTCGGCGCGGCCGCCGTGCTCGGCCCGGTCGCGGCACCCGCCAGCACCCCGGCCGCCGCGACCGCGGGCACGGGCGCCGAGGTCCGGCCCGACCCCGCCGTGCAGCGGGTCCTCGACCGGCTCGTCACGGAGACCGGGCTGCCGGGCGTCCTCGCGTCGGTGCGCGGGTCCGACGGGCGCGTCCGCACCTACACCGCCGGCAGCGGCGACCTGCGCACCGGCGCCCCCGTCCCCGAGGACGGGCGGGTGCGCATCGCCTCGAACACCAAGACGTTCACCGCCACCGTCGTCCTGCAGCTCGTCGCCGAGGGCGCGGTCGAGCTCGACGCGCCCGTGGAGCGCTACCTGCCCGGCGTGGTCCGCGGGCCCGGCGGCGACGGGCGGCGCACGACCGTGCGGCACCTGCTGCAGCAGACCAGCGGGCTACCCGACTACGACGGCATCGTCATCGAGGCCGGCGGCACGCTGCGCTCGGTCGCGCACACGTACCTCGAGCCCCGCCAGCTCGTCGACGCGGCGCTCGCCGAGCGGCGCACCGGCCGGCCCGGCGGGCGCTGGGAGTACAGCAACACGAACTACGTGCTCCTCGGGCTGCTCGTGCAGCGCGTCACCGGGCGGCCCTTCGGCGAGGAGGTGACCCGGCGCATCATCGAGCCCCTGGGCCTCGAGGACACGTACTGGCCGCGCGAGGGCGAGCAGGGCCTGCGCGGGAGCCACCCCCGCGGCTACCTCGCCGACGGCCCCGGCGGCGCCTGGCGCGACATCACCCGGATGGACCCCTCGCTCGGCTGGGCCGCCGGCCAGCTCGTGTCGACCCCAGAGGACCTCGGCCGCTTCACCGCGGCCCTGCTCGACGGGCGGCTCCTGCCGCCGGCCCAGCTCGCCGCGATGCGCCGCACCGTGAGCGCGCCCGGCTTCGACGCCGAGCCCGGCTGGCGGTACGGGCTCGGCCTGGCGAGCCACCGGCTCGACTGCGGCCCGGTGGGCTGGGGGCACGGCGGGGACGTCCAGGGCTTCCAGACCCGGGGCCTCGCCACCGACGACGGGCGCTGGGCGATGGTCGCCGTCAACGGGCTGCCCACGTCCCTCGAGGAGCTCGCCGACGTCAGCGCCGCCGTCGAGACCGCGCTCTGCCGGTCCTGACGCGGCCCTGACGCGGCCCTGACGCACCCCTGACGGAGCCCGGGCGCACGACGGGCCGGTCACGAGGACCGGCCCGGGGACTGCGTGGTGCGCGAGGGGGGAGTTGAACCCCCACGTCCGAAGACACACGGACCTGAACCGTGCGCGTCTGCCTATTCCGCCACTCGCGCGAGCAGGGTCGAGGCTAGCACGCGGGCGGCACCGCCCCGACCGCCGCCAACGCGCCCACCGGCGCGCTCCCGGCGGTGGGGCGGTGCCGTGGTTACGATCGCGACGGTGCCGGGTACGGCGCCGGGCGTGCGGCGCGGGCAGGGGCCGTACGCGACGTGGCAGCCGTGCGAGGTGGGGCGACCGGGAGGGGCTGAGGGGCGTGGGCGTGCTGCAGCGCTTCGAGCGGCGCATCGAGAGCCTGGTCAACCGCCCCTTCGCGCGGGCCTTCAAGGCCGAGGTGCAGCCCGTGGAGGTCGCCAGCGCCCTGCAGCGCGAGTGCGACGACCGGGCCGCCATCGTCGGGCGCGGGCGCACGATGGTCCCCAACAGCTTCGTCGTCGAGCTCGGGGCGCGCGACCACGCCCGGCTCGCACCGTACGCCGGGCCGCTGGGCGCCGAGCTCGCCGACATGGTCCGCGAGCACGCCCAGGAGCAGCAGTACTCCTTCCTCGGCCCCGTCGAGGTGGTGCTCGAGGAGGTCGACGACCTCGAGACCGGCATCTTCCGGGTGCGCTCCAGCGCCGTGGCCGGGCGCGAGGCCGTAGCGCCGGTGGCGGCACCCGCGCCGCCGCGCCCGCCGGAGCCCGCGCCGCAGGCCGCGGCGCCCCCGGCCCCGCTGCCCGGGCGCGCCCCGGCCTCGGCCGCCACCCGCGTCACCCCGCGCCCCGCCCCCGCGGCGCCGATGCCCTGGCTCGACGTGGCCGGCACCAAGGTGGTGCTGCGCGCGCAGCGCACCGTCATCGGCCGCGGGCTCGACGCCGACCTGCGCCTCGACGACCCCGGGGTGAGCCGGCGGCACGCCGAGGTGCGGGTGCAGGGCGCGCACGGCGTCGTGTCCGACCTCGGCAGCACCAACGGCGTGGTCGTCGGCGGCGAGCGCGTCGACGAGGCCCTGCTCGAGGACGGCACCCGCTTCGAGCTCGGCAGCACCTCGATCGTCTTCCACGCACCGGACGCCGGCGACGGGCGGGCCGGCGCGTGACGTCCGACATCTCCGAGCTCACCCTCACCGTCATCCGGCTGGGCTTCCTCGCCGTCCTCTGGCTCTTCGTCCTCACCGCGGTGTCGGTCATGCGCAGCGACCTCTTCGGCACCCGCGTCGCGACCCGCGGCGGACCCGGGGGGCGCGCCGCCACCCGCCCCAAGGCGCCCAAGGCGGCCAAGGCCCCGCGGGTCGCCCGCCAGCGCGGCAGCACCCTCGTCGTCACCCGCGGCACCCTCGCCGGCACCTCCCTCCGCCTCGGCGAGACCCCGGTGACGGTCGGGCGGGCGCAGGACTGCACCGTCGTGCTCGACGACGACTACGCCTCCGGCCACCACGCGCGGCTCTTCCCGCGCGACGGCGCCTGGTGGGTCGAGGACCTCGGCTCGACCAACGGCACGTACCTCGACCGGCAGAAGGTCACCGCCCCCGTGCAGCTCCCGCTCGGCGTGCCGCTGCGCATCGGCAAGTCGGCCTTCGAGCTGCGGAAGTAGGCGCGGGTGGCACTCGCACTGCGCTTCGCGGCGCGCTCGGACGTCGGGCTGATCCGCGACGGCAACGAGGACAGCGCGTACGCCGGCCCGCGCCTGCTCGTCGTCGCCGACGGCATGGGCGGGCACGCGGCCGGCGAGGTCGCCAGCTCGGTCGCCGTGGCCACCCTGTCCGCCCTCGACGAGGACTCGCCCGGCCCCGACCTGCTCGGGCGGCTCGAGGCCGCCGTCGAGGAGGCCAACGCGCACCTGCGCGACATGGTCGCGGGCGACCCCGCGCTGCGCGGCATGGGCACCACGCTCACCGCGCTGCTGCGCGCCGGCAGCCGCTTCGGGCTCGTCCACGTCGGTGACTCGCGCGCGTACCTGCTGCGCGACAGCCTGCTGCAGCAGGTGACCCACGACGACACGTTCGTCCAGCAGCTCGTCGACGAGGGGCGCATCACCCCCGAGGAGGCGGGTCACCACCCGCAGCGCGCGCTCATCACCAACGCCCTCGACGGGCGCGGTGACGTCGACCCCGACCTGTCCGTGCGCGAGGCCCGCGCCGGCGACCGGTGGCTGCTGTGCAGCGACGGGCTCTCCGGCGTCGTCAGCGCCGACACGCTCGAGGAGACCCTCGCCCGGCACGCCTCGCCCGACGACGCCGCCGACGCGCTCGTGCAGCTCGCGCTGCGCGGCGGGGCCCCCGACAACGTCACCTGCATCGTCGCCGACGTCGTCGACGTCGACAGCGCGCCGCCGGACATCCCGCAGGTCGTCGGCGCCGCCGCCTCCGGCCCGGTCAAGCACCTGCGCGACGACGACCGCGCCCGCACCTCGCCCGCGGCGCGCGCCGCCGCCCTCGCCGCCCGCCCCCGCCCCGACGAGGGGGAGGACGGCGGCGGGGACGGCGCGGCCCACGACGAGGCGCCGCGCCGGCGCTGGCCGCGCCGCCTGCTGACCCTCGGCGTCGTCGCCGTGCTGCTCGCCGCGGCCGGGACCGCGCTGTGGGGCTGGTCGCGCGACCAGTACTACGTCGGCGCCCACGAGGACGAGGTCGCCGTCTTCCAGGGCCTGCAGCAGAGCGTGCTCGGCGTCGGCCTGTCCACCGTGTACGAGGAGGAGCCCATCCCGCTCGCCGCGCTGTCCGACTACTCCCGGCGCCAGGTCGAGGGCGGCATCGCCGCCGACGGCCTGGACGACGCGCGCGAGGTCGTGGCGCGCCTGCAGGAGGAGGCCGCCCGCTGCGAGCAGGAGCCGGCGCCGGCCGCACCCACCCCGCGGGCGACGCCCGGGCGCACCCCGGCGCCGGGCGCGAGCCCCAGGGCGACCCCCGGGGCGACCCCCGGCGCGGCCCCCGGCGCGGCCCCCGCCGCGACCCCCGGCGCGGCCCCCCGCGCGACCCCGGAGGCCACGCCCGGCCCCAGCCCCCGCGCCCCGGGGGCCGGCGAGCGGGCCTGCCCGGAGCCGGCGCGGTGAGCGCGCCCGTCGGGCCCAGCGCCACCACCGTCACCCCCGCCTCGACCGCCAGCCGCCGCAACGCCGAGCTCGGCCTGCTGGTCTTCGCCCTCGCGGTCGCCCTCGCCGCCTTCGCCACCCTCGGGCTCGGCGTCGACGGCGCGGTCCCGGCGCGGATCGGGTCGTACGCCGCCGGCTTCGGCGGGCTGCTCCTCGTGGCGCACCTGGCGCTGCGCCGCTTCGCGCCGTACGCGGACCCCGTCCTGCTGCCGGCCGTCGCGCTGCTCAACGGCATCGGCCTCGTCATGATCTACCGCCTCGACATCGCCGAGGCGGCGTCCGCCGAGCGCGCGGGGCGGCCCGCGCCCGCCCCCGACGCCCTGTCGCAGATCACCTGGACCGCGCTGGGCGTGGTGCTCTTCGTCGCCGTGCTCGTGCTGGTGCGCGACCACCGCGGCCTGCAGCGGTTCACGTACACCGCGATGGCCGCCGGCCTGGTGCTCCTGCTGCTGCCGCTGGTCCCCGGCCTCGGCACGCGGATCTTCGGCGCGCAGATCTGGATCCGGGTCGGGCCGTTCTCCTTCCAGCCCGGCGAGGTCGCCAAGATCGCGCTGACGATCTTCTTCGCCGGCTACCTCGTGCTCAAGCGCGACGTGCTCGCCCTGGCCCGGCGCCGCGTGCTGGGCGTCGACCTGCCCCGCATGCGCGACCTCGGGCCGATCGTCGTGGTCTGGCTCGTGTGCCTCGGCATCCTCGTCTTCGAGCGCGACCTCGGCACCGCCGTGCTGTTCTTCGGCTCCTTCGTCATGCTGCTCTACGTCGCGACCGAGCGCCGGTCGTGGCTCATCCTCGGCACGCTCATGGTGCTCGCCGGCGGCTGGCTGGCGTACCAGGCGTTCGCGCACGTGCGCACCCGCATCGACATCTGGCTCGACCCGTTCGCCGACCCGCAGGGCGCCGGCTTCCAGCTCGTGCAGGGCCTCTACGGCCTCGCCGCCGGCGGCCTGCTCGGCAGCGGCCTCGGGCAGGGCCGGCCCGACCTCATCCCGGTCGCCAAGACCGACTTCATCGTCGACGCGCTCGGCGAGGAGCTCGGCCTCACCGGGCTCATGGCGCTGCTGCTGCTCTACGGCATCGTCGTCGAGCGCGGCCTGCGCACCGCCATCGCCGCGCGCGACTCCTTCGGCACGCTGCTCGCCGCCGGGCTGTCGTTCATCCTCGCGATCCAGGTCTTCGTCGTCGTCGGCGGCGTCACCCGCCTCATCCCGCTGACCGGCCTCACGACGCCCTTCCTGTCGTACGGCGGCTCGTCCCTCGTCGCGAACTGGGCGCTCGTCGCCCTGCTGCTGCGGATCAGCGACGCCGCGCGCCGCCCGGCCCCGCCGCCGGTGCCCGAGACGCAGGAGGCGCTCACCCAGGTGGTGCGCCGGTGAACCGGCCGCTGCGGCGCATGGGCGCCGTCGTCATGCTGCTCTTCGCCGTGCTGCTGGTGAACGTCAACTACCTGCAGGCGTTCCGGGCCGACGACCTGCGCAACCGCCCCGGCAACTCGCGCACGATCCTCGAGGAGTACGACCGCGAGCGCGGCCCGATCCTCGTCGACGGGCGCGCCGTGGCCGACTCGGTCGCCACCGACGACCAGCTGCGCTACCTGCGGCGCTACCCCTCGGGCCCGCTCTTCGCCCACGCCACCGGCTACTACTCCTACGTCTACGGCGCCGCCGGGGTCGAGCGGGCCGAGAACGACGTCCTCGCCGGCAACGACGACCGGCTCTTCGTGCGCCGGCTCGGCAACCTCATCACCGGCGAGGAGGTGCAGGGCGGCGCCGTCTCCCTCACCCTCGACCCGGCCGCGCAGCAGGCCGCCGCGGAGGGCCTCGACGGGCGCAAGGGCGCCGTCGTCGCCCTCGACCCCACGACCGGCGCGATCCTCGCCCTCGTCTCCAGCCCGACGTACGACCCCAACGCGCTGTCCAGCCACGACGGCGGGGCGATCCGCGGGGCGTACGAGCAGCTCACGGCCGACGAGGACCAGCCGCTGCTCGACCGGGCGCTGCGCGAGACCTATCCGCCCGGCTCCACCTTCAAGCTCGTGACGGCGGCCGCGGCGCTCGAGAGCGGGCGCTACGACCCGGACTCCGAGGTGCCCGGGCCCGCCGAGCTCGACCTGCCGCTCACCGACGTCGGGCTGCCCAACAGCGACCGCGCCCAGTGCACCCCCGGCAGCGACACCACCACGCTGACGAACGCGCTGCGGCGCTCCTGCAACTCCAGCTTCGGCGCGGTCGGGCTGGACCTCGGCGCGGACGCGCTGCGCGAGCAGGCGCAGGCCTTCGGCTTCGGCCAGGAGGACCGCACGGTGCCCCTCACCACCGCGACGAGCGCGTTCCCCGAGGACCCCGACGCGCCGCAGACCGCGCAGTCGGCCATCGGCCAGTTCGACGTGCGCGCCACGCCGCTGCAGGTCGCGATGGTCGCCGCCGGCATCGCGAACAACGGGGTCGTCATGGAGCCGTACCTCGTCGACCAGGTGCAGGCCCCCGACCTGTCGGTGCTCGACCGCACGGAGCCGGAGGAGCTGTCCGCCGCCGTCAGCCCCGAGGTCGCCGCGGAGCTGCGGGCCATGATGGTCGAGGTCGTCGAGGAGGGCACCGGCACCAACGGCCAGCTCGACGGCGTCACCGTCGCCGGCAAGACCGGCACCGCGCAGCAGGGCGAGGGCGAGCCGCCGCACGCCTGGTTCACCTCGTTCGCCCCCGCGGGGCCCGGCGAGACCGCCCGCGTCGCGGTCGCCGTGGTCATCGAGGACGGCGGCGGCGAGGCCGAGATCAGCGGCAACCGGCTCGCTGCGCCCATCGCCCAGGACGTCATGGCGGCGGTGCTGGGGGACGGCGGGTGAGCTGCCGATGAGTACGGTGGGTGCCGCTCGGGGGGCGGACGCGCGCGACGAGGACGTCAGGGGAGCCCGGCGGGGCCGGCGGGAGGGAGCGCGATGACGGAGCCGACGACGCTCGGCGGCCGCTACGAGCTGGGGGACGTCCTCGGCCGCGGCGGGATGGCCGAGGTGCACGTCGGGCGCGACACGCGGCTCGGCCGCCAGGTCGCGGTGAAGATGCTCCGCGTCGACCTCGCGCGCGACCCGTCCTCGCAGGCCCGGTTCCGCCGCGAGGCGCAGTCCGCGGCCTCGCTCAACCACCCCTCGGTGGTCGCGGTCTACGACACCGGCGAGGACACGGTCGCCGGCGGCTCGGTGCCCTACATCGTCATGGAGTACGTCGACGGCTCCACGCTGCGCGACCTGCTGAACTCCGGGCGCCGGCTGCTGCCCGAGCGCGCGCTCGAGATCGTCTCGGGCGTCCTCGAGGCGCTGGACTACAGCCACCGCCACGGCATCGTCCACCGCGACATCAAGCCCGCGAACGTCATGCTCACCGAGGCCGGCGACATCAAGGTCATGGACTTCGGCATCGCCCGCGCGGTGTCCGACGCGTCCGCGACGATGACGCAGACCTCCGCGGTCATCGGCACCGCGCAGTACCTCTCGCCCGAGCAGGCCCGCGGCGAGACCGTCGACGCGCGCAGCGACCTCTACTCCACCGGCTGCCTGCTGTACGAGCTCCTCGTCGGCCGCCCGCCGTTCGTCGGCGACTCGCCGGTGTCGGTCGCGTACCAGCACGTGCGCGAGGAGCCGCAGCCGCCGAGCGCGTACGACGCCGACATCCCGCCGGAGATCGACGCCATCGTCCTCAAGGCGCTGGCCAAGGACCGCGAGCAGCGCTACCAGAGCGCCGCCGAGATGCGCGCCGACATCGACCGGGCCCTCGCCGGGCGCCCCGTCGAGGCGCCCGCCCCCGCGCCGGTGACGCAGCGGCTCGCGCCGATCGTCGACCCCACCCCCACGGCCTCCGTCCTGCCGGCCGGCGCCGACGAGGAGCCGCGCCGGCGCACCGGCCTGTGGGTGGGCCTCGGCCTGCTCGCGGTCGCCGTGTTCGTCGGTGCCCTGCTGCTCGGGCTGAACCTCTTCGGCGACGACGAGCAGGCCGGTGCGTCGACCACGGTGTCGGTGCCGAACGTGGTCGGCGAGCAGGTGGCCCGCGCCGAGCAGCTCATCACCGGCGCCGGGCTCACGGTGGACCAGGTGGACAGCGAGCCCAGCGACGACCCGTCGGGCACCGTCCTCTCGTCCTCGCCCGCGGCCGCCACCGAGGTGCAGGAGGGCACGGCCGTCGACCTGGTGGTGAGCGAGGGCCAGGAGACCGCGACGGTGCCGACCCTCGTGGGCTCGACGCTCGACGAGGCGACCGCCGCCCTGGCCTCCAACGGCCTGCTCGTCGGCGACGTCGAGAGCCGCGACGCCGAGGAGGACGAGGGCGAGGTCCTCGAGGCCAGCGTGCAGGCCGGCGAGGAGGTGCCGGTCGGCACCACCGTGGACCTCGTCGTCTCCACCGGGCGCACCGCCGTGCCCGACGTCACCGGGCAGACCGAGGACGACGCGACCGACGCCCTCGAGGGCGCCGGGTTCGAGGTCGACACGACCACCCGCGAGGACGCCACCGCCCCCGAGGGCACGGTCATCGGCCAGTCCCCGGCCGCGGGCACCTCGCAGCGGACCGGCACGACGATCACCCTCACCCTCGCCGTGGCCCCGCCGCCCGAGCCGACGCCCGAGGAGAGCCCGACCGAGGAGCCCACCGAGGAGCCGACCGACGGGCCGACCGGCGCGGAGGAGCCCGCCGACGGCGCCACGCCGGCCGCGGGGGCGACGCCGGCGGGCTGAGCGCCGGCTGCCGGGCTGCTGCCGGGCTGCTGCCGGGCTGCTGCCGGGCCCGCCGGGGCCGCGGCCTCAGGAGGCCGCGGCCTCCCGCAGGTCCAGCTCGGCCCACACGGCCTTGCCGTCGTCGGTGGGACGGATGCCCCAGCGCTGCGCCAGGACGTCGACCATCGCGATGCCGCGGCCGTGCTCGGCCTCGGGGTCCGCGACGAGCCGGCGCGGCGGCACCGGCCGCGCGTCGGCGACCTCGACGACGAGCCGGCGGTCCGAGCGGCGCAGCGTCACGGTCACCGGGGCCGCGCCGTGCACCAGGGCGTTGGCCACGAGCTCGTTGAGCACGACGACCGCCTCCTCGCGCCGCGGCGCGGGCAGCTGCCAGTCCTCCAGCAGCGGCTCGGCCCACCGGCGGGTGGCCCGCGCCTCGTCCGGGTCGCCGGTGAGGGACAGCACGGCGGTGGCGTGCCGGTCGCGCGGGTCGTCCGCCGCCGGCGTCCGCACGACGAGCAGGCCGACGTCGTCGTCGTAGTCGCCGGTCGGGCTCACGCTCGCCAGGACGCGGTCGCACACCTGGGAGACCGTGAGGTCGCCGGTGTCCGTCACCGAGTCCGCCAGGCGGCTGATCCCCTCGTCGATGTCCTCACCGCGCCGCTCGACGAGCCCGTCGGTGTAGAGCACCAGCGTGCTGCCCGCCGGGAAGTCGGTGCGGCCCGAGGCGAAGGTGCCGACGGAGGTGCCCAGCGGGGGCCCCGGCACGTCGACGAGCTCGCGCGGCGCGGCGCCCGGCGCGACGAGGACCGGCGGCAGGTGCCCCGCGTTCGCGTAGGTCAGCGAGTGGTCGCTGGGATCGTAGACCGCGTAGACGCACGTGACGATCGACGACTCGTCGATGTCGGCGACGAGCTTGTCGAGCGTGCTCATCACCTGCGCCGGCGGGAAGTCGACGAGGGCGAGCGCGCGCACGGCGGCGCGCAGCTGGCCCATGACCGCCGCGGCGCGCACCCCGCGCCCCATGACGTCGCCGATGACCAGGGCGGTGCGGGCGGCGCCGAGGGGGATGACGTCGTACCAGTCGCCGCCGACCTGCGTGTCGTGGGCGCCGGACAGGTAGCGCTTGTCGACGTCGAGGCCCTCGACGTGCGGGGGGACGTCGGGCAGCAGGCTCTTCTGCAGCTCCACCGCGAGCTGGTGCTCGCGCTGGTAGAGCCGGGCGTTGTCGACGTTGAGCGCGGCCCGCCGCGCGAGGTCGCAGGCCAGCTCGAGGTCCTCGCCGCCGTACACCCGCCCCGAGGCCGACGTGTAGAGCGTCAGGGTGCCCAGCACCTCGCGGCGGGCCTTGAGCGGCACGCACATGACCGAGCGGGGGGCCAGGCTGGTCCAGAGCTCGCGCTGGTCGGGGCGCACGGTGCGCTCGATGAGCGGCCGGTCCACGTCCGCGACGAGCAGCGGCTCCCCGTCGCGCATCACCCTCGCGACGGGGTGGTCGTCGCCGAGGCGCAGCTCGCGGCCCTCGCCCACCTCGCGCACGACGCGCTCGCGGTCGGGGTCCACGTGCGCGGAGGCGACCGTCTCGACCCTGTCGCCGTCCAGCAGGTCGACCAGGCACCAGTCCGCGAGCGTGGGCACGACGAGCCGGGTGAGCTGCTCGAGCGCCTGCTGCACGTCGAGCGTGCCGGCGAGCAGGCTCGTGGCCTCGGCGAGCAGCCCGACGCGGCGCTGGGCGTCCTCGGCGGCGGCGCGGGCCGCCTGCTCCTCGCGGTTGGCCCGCTCCGCGGCCTCGCGCGCGGCCTGCTCCTCGGCGAGGAGCCGGCGGCGCTCGGCCTCGTCGTGCATGCGCGCCGTGACGTCGGCCTGCACCCCCACGAAGTGGGTCAGCTCGCCGTCGGCGTCGACGATCGGGGACATGCTGATCTCGTTCCAGAACGGCGAGCCGTTCTTGCGGTAGTTCAGCAGCGTGACCGTGACCGAGCGCCGCTCCACGAGCGCCGCGCGCAGCTGCGCGACGACCCCGCGGTCGGAGTCCGGCCCCTGCAGGAACCGGCAGTTGTGCCCGACGACCTCGTCGAAGCCGTACCCCGTGACCCGGGTGAACGCCTGGTTCACCCACACCAGCGGCATGTCGTCCTGGTGCGGGTCGGCGATGGTGAAGCTGATGTCGATCGACCCCAGCGCGCGCAGGTGCAGGTCCTCGCCGAGCTGCTCGGTGGGCCAGTACGGGTCGATCTCGAAGAACGCGACGAGCGCGCGGTCCGAGAGGCCGGTCGCGCCCTCCAGCGGGTACGACGTCACCCACAGCACCCGCTCGTGCCGGCGTTCCTCGCTGTCGAGGTCGGGGACGCCCTCGACCGCCTCCGCCTCGCGGCGCGGCGGGACGAGCACCGCCTCGCCCTCCACGCGCTCGCCCTCGGTCGAGCGGACCACCGGCGACTTCGCGGGGTCGTACGCGGCGCCGTCGGGTTGGCGCAGGCCCGCCGCCCGGCTCCAGTCCTCGGCCGAGGCGGGCAGCTCGAAGTCCTCGGGGACCATGGCGCGGGCCACCGGGTTCGTGTAGATCACCCGGCGGTCGGTCAGGTCCACGAGCAGCACGGCCGCGGGCACGTCGCGCAGCGACCCCGCAAGGGGTCCCTCCTCGCCGCGCTGGACGCGCCGCACCTGCTCGCGGGCGCGCGTGTCGCGCGTCGCGTGCTGGCTCACCTGCACGAGCCTAGCGGCGGATCAGTCGTGCGCCACCACAGGAGCGAGTCCCTCCGCCCGCGCGGTCGCCCCGGTGTCACCGCACGTGACCAACCAGTTGGCCAGCATCCGGTGCCCGCCCTCGGTGAGGACGGACTCGGGGTGGAACTGCACGCCCTCGACCGCGTGCTCGCGGTGGCGCATCGCCATGACCACCCGACCGGCCCGGCCGGTGACCTCCAGCTCGTCGGGCACGGTCGCCGGCTCCACCGCCAGCGAGTGGTAGCGGGTGGCGGTGAACGGCGAGGGCAGCCCCGCGAGCACCCCTCCGCCCTCGTGCTCGACCCGGCTCGTCTTGCCGTGGAGCAGCTCGGGCGCGCGGGCGACCGTGGCGCCGTACGCCACCCCGATCGCCTGGTGCCCCAGGCACACCCCCAGCAGCGGGACGCGCCCGGCGCAGTGGCGCACCATGTCGACGCAGACGCCCGCCTCCTCCGGCGTGCCCGGGCCCGGGGACAGCAGCACGCCGTCGTAGCCCTCGGCGTCCTCGACGCCCACGGCGTCGTTGCGCACGACGGTGCACTCGGCGTCGAGCTGGCCGAGGTACTGCACGAGGTTGAAGACGAAGCTGTCGTAGTTGTCGACGACGAGGATGCGGGCGCCCATGGTGCGCCCCAGGGTACGACGCGGCCCCGGCCCTCGGGCCCCGCGGCCGTCAGTCGCCGAGCACCGCCGCGTCCTCGGGCACCCGGGCGTGCTGCAGGTCGAGCGAGCCCTCGTACCCGGCGAGGGTGGTCGTCCCCTCGGCCGCCACCTCGTAGCCCAGGCCGACCCGCTCGGCCCAGTACCGGTACGCCTGCACGCTCGGCGCCGCCTCGAGCGCGGCGCGCATCCCCGCCACGTCGCCGACCGCCGTCACGCGGTACGGCGGCGAGTAGGTGCGGCCCTGGAGGATGAGGACGTTGCCGACGCAGCGGACCGCGCTGGTGGACACCACCCGCTGGTCCATGAGGCGCATGGCCTCGGCCCCGCCCGCCCACAGCGCGTTCACCACGCCCTGCAGGTCCTGCTGGTGCACCACGAGGTCGTCCGGGACGACGCCCTCGGGCACCTGCTCCGGGTCGTCGTACGGCGCGTCGTCGAGGACCACGGTCAGCGCCTCGCCGGTCACCGGGGTCAGGGCGGCGCGCTCGGCGACCCGCTCGGCGCGCTCGCGGGCGGCCGCGGCACCGGAGTCCGAGCGCGCCGCGGCGGCGGACAGGCGCTCGACCTCCTCGCGCAGCGCCTGCACCCGCAGGCCCTGCTCCTCGACCCGGCGCTGCTCGTCGCGCAGCACCGAGGCCAGGTCCGCGGTCTCCTCCGCGCGCAGGTCGGTGCCGCGCGCGGTGCCCGCGCTGGTGGCGAAGAGCAGCCCGGCCACGACGAGGGCCACGGGGACCAGCAGGCGCCAGCCGGCCCGGCGCGCGGCGCGTCCCACGGCGTCCCTCCCTGCTCCTGCCGACCCGGCGCCCGGCGGCGGGCTCGGCTCGCTCCTGCCGCTCGTCGGCGCTGCTCGTCTACCCTACGGGGAGACGCGCCGGCAGGGTCGGCGTCACGCTCCGTCCCGGGCTCGTCGCTCCGGGCCGCACCATGCACCGAGGAGACAGGCCGTGCCCAGGTCGCCGCAGCGCCGCAAGTCCGCCTACACCCCGCCGCCGGCGAAGGCCCCGGTGTCGGTGACCAGCCCGGCGTGGGTGCCCGCCCTCATGGTGGCGCTCTTCGTCATCGGCCTGCTGTGGATCGTCACCTACTACGTGACGAGCACGGAGTACCCGATCCCCGGCATCGACGTGTGGAACATGCTCATCGGCTTCGGCTTCGTCATCGCGGGCTTCGTCGTCTCCACGCAGTGGAAGTAGCCGCGCCGCACCACGGCTGAGCGGCCCCACCGGGCGCACCTGCCGTCCCCACCCTGTGGAGGAGGGGTGTGGACAGCGGTGAACCACACCGGTGTAGTTCGTCCACACCCGTCGTCCACACTGGGGACGACGCGGCCCGCCGTCCCCAGGGGGGAGGCGGGCCGCGGTGCGCACGGGGTCGTGGTCCGCAGGGTCCGGCCGGGGGCTCAGCCCCCGGCCGCCCCCACGCAGTCGAGGAACGCCTCGCCCGGGTCGAGCGGGGCGGTGACGGTGCACGCGGCCACCCGGGCCGTGCTCGCGCCGTCGAGCTCGGCGGTGCGCCACACCACCGCGGCGACGACCAGCGCCAGCGCGACCGCGAACGCCACCGGGTGCAGGACCCCGCGCAGGCGGCGCGGGACGAGCACCAGCGCCAGCGTGAGCAGCCCGCCCAGCACGAACCCGCCCGCGTGCGCGCGCCAGTCGATGTTCGAGCCCGGCAGGAAGCCGATGACGACGTTGATGCCCAGGAGCACGAAGAGCCCCGAGACCTCGCGCCCGAGCCGGCGCGACACCACGATGTACGCCGCGAAGAGCCCGAAGACGGCCCCCGAGGCGCCGAGCGCGGGCACGTACCGCTCGCCGAAGCCGTAAGAGGCGGCCGAGCCGCCCAGCGCGGACAGCAGGTAGAGCGCGGCGAAGCGCACCCGCCCGAACGCCTGCTCCAGCGGCGGGCCGAACAGCCACAGGGCGTACATGTTGAAGAGCAGGTGCAGCAGCCCGCCGTGCAGGAACGCCGCCGTGACGAGCCGGTAGAGCTCGCCGTCGGCGACGCCCACCGTGGCGAAGCCCAGGCCCTCGTCGGCGACCGGGCCCGCGACGAGCCAGAACCGCCGCTCGAGCGTGGGCTGCACCTGCTGGAGCAGGAACACCGCGACGTTGACGCCGATGAGCACCTTGCTCACCCAGCCCGGGTCGTCGGACACCCGCCCGCCGAACAGGGTGCGCGGCTGGCGCACCCCCTGCCGGCCGGCCCGGGCGTCGTCGGGGCAGAGGAAGCCGACGGCGACCGGGACCATGTCGTCCGGGCAGATCGGCCGCTCGCACCGCACGCAGCGGATGTACGTCTCGCGGTCGGGGTGGCGGTAGCAGTGCGGCGGGCCCGTCGGGCCCGACGCCGCCTGCGGGCCCGGCTCGCTCATCCGCGGGCGCTCAGGCGGGGCGCCGCTCGACCCGCACGGACTCGACGACGACGTCCTCGAGCGGGCGGTCGCGGCCGTCGGTCGGCACCGTGCTGATCGCGTCGACGACCTCGCGGCTGCCCGCGTCGAGCACCTCGCCGAAGATCGTGTGGCGGCGGTTGAGGTGCGGCGTCGGGCCGACGGTGATGAAGAACTGCGAGCCGTTCGTGCCGGGGCCGGCGTTGGCCATCGCCAGCAGGTAGGGCCGGTCGAACACGAGCTCGGGGTGGAACTCGTCGGCGAACCGGTAGCCGGGGCCGCCGGTGCCGGTGCCCAGCGGGTCGCCGCCCTGCACCATGAAGCCCTCGATGACGCGGTGGAAGACCGTGCCGTCGTAGAGGCGGTCGGTCGTCTTCTGGCCGGTGCGGGGGTCGACCCACTCGCGCTCGCCGCTGGCGAGCTCGACGAAGTTGCGCACCGTCTTCGGCGCGTGGTCGGGGAAGAGCTTCACCTCGACGTCGCCGCGGTTGGTCGAGAGGACGGCGTAGAGCTCGTCGGCCACAGGGGGCTACCTTCCAGGGGGAGACCGGTCCCGGTCATCCTCGCACGCGCCCGCCGGCGCCGCCCCGCCCGGCGCAGGCCCCCGCCCGGCCCGGGGGGCCCGCCCCGGCACGGCGGCACCGCATGGCGCGCGCGCGGCGGGGGTAGGCGGGGGACCGGCCCCGCCCCCGACCGCACCCGACCCGCTGGAGGTCCACCGTGCCCCTCACGCTCCGCCGCCGCACCGCCCGGGCGAAGGCCGCCCGCAGGGGTGCCACGCTCGCGACGACGGCCGGCGCCCGCGTCGCCCCGCTCGCGGCCGAGCTCCGGGGGACCGCCGCCGTCCAGGCGGCCGCGGCCCGCGACGCCCTCGACGCGGCCCGCGCGCAGGCGGGCCCCCGCGTGGAGGCCGCCCGCGCCCGGGTCGCCCCCGCCGTGGAGAGCGCCCGCGCCAAGGCCGGGCCCGCCGTGCAGGCTGCTGCCGGCACGGCCCGCGAGCGCGCCGCCGTCGCCGGCACGTCGGCCGCCGGGGCGCTCGCCGCCGCGCAGGAGTGGGCCGGTCCCCGCCTCGAGCAGGCCGCCGACGGCCTGCAGAGCGCCGTGCGCGACGCGGGCGGCGCGGCCGCCAGCGCCCGGGAGGACGTGCTGCCCAGGGTCGCCGCGGCCGTCGGTGCCGCCCTGGCCGCCGCCGAGCCGGCCGCCGCCGAGGCCCGCACCCGCGGCGCCGCCGCCGTGCAGGCGCTCAAGGGCGAGGTCCGCCCGGTCCGGCGCTCGCGCCGCGGGCGCCGCCTGCTGGTGCTCGCGCTCGCCGTCGGCGGTGCCTACGCCGGGTGGCGCGCCTGGTCCTCCTCGCAGGAGGACCCGTGGAGCGACGTCCCGGCCTACACGCCGCCCGCGACCCCGTTCCCCGCCGACGTCCAGCCCGGGCAGGGCCCCTCGGGCAGCGGGTCCGGCACCTCGGGCGCGCCGGCGCCGGACCAGGGGATCGTCGCCGGGCCCTCGGCGAGCGTCGGCTCCGGCGCGGCCGCCCCGGCCGGCAGCGAGCCGCCCGGCCCGGTGCTCGCCGCGGGCACCGCGCCCGAGGGCGACGACGCGGGCGGCGCCTCGCCCGACGAGACCCTCGCCGACGCCTCCAGCAGCCCGACGGCCTCCGAGCGCACCACCGTCGAGCCCGAGCCCACGCCGGTCCCCGACCCGCTCGCGCCGCCGCTCGCGCAGGGCGCGGACCAGGCCGTCGACCCGGCCGGGACCACCGACAGCACGGACGGCACCGGCGAGCGCAAGGGCTCCTGACCGCAGCGCGGGCCCTGCCCGCGGGTGCGCGAGCGCCCGGGTCCCCCGCGGGGGCCCGGGCGCTCGTGCGTCAGGAGGCGGTCGGCCTCACCCGGTCACCCGGGTCACGGGTCAGCGCGCCGGCGGGACCGGCGGCGGCGCCTCGCCGTCCGGCGCGGGCGGCGCCTCGGGGGTGCTCGGAGGGGTGGGGGGCACGGGGGGCGCGTCGGCCTGGGCGGCCGGGTCCACCGGAGCGGCCGGGTCCTGGGGGGCCGTACGGGCCGTCGGTGCCGGCCGCACCGCCTCGCCCTGGACCGTGGGGTGCTCCCCGTGCTCACCGCCGGCCGCGCCGAAGCCGCCGTCCGGGTGCACCGGGTCGTCGGCCGCGGTGCCCACCCAGCTGCGCGCCCGGTCGCGCACCTTGGCCCCGAGCGCCGGGTCGATCTGCCCGGCGAGGTCCGCGAGCATGCGCACGCCGCGGGCCTGCACCTGCGGGTCGTGCAGCCGACCGGCAGCCCCGCCGAAGACGTTCATGAGCCCGTCCACGGACGACCAGGGGTCGCCCGCGCCGCCCGCGCCCGCCGGGCCGCGCCCGGCGCCCGCCCAGGCCTTGGACCGGCCGCCGCCGGGCGGGGCCGGGAACCGGGAGGGCTGGCGCCGCGAGACGACCTGCTGCTCCTCCCAGTCGAGCATCGCGAGGTAGCGGACGCCGTCGAGCTCGTACCGCACGACGAACCCGGCCGCGGCGAGGGCGGCGAGGTCGGCGTCGAGCTCGGACGGCGGGTGCTCCTCCCAGAAGCGGCCCCACAGCAGCCCGTTGAGGGTGCCGGGGTCGTCGAGGCCGCGCCCGGCGTCGTCGAGCGCGAGCGGGAGGAGCAGCAGCGTGCGCTGCTGGGCGAGCGTGAGCTGCGCCGCCCGCGGGTCGTCGAGGACCGGCGGGACGGAGCGTCGGGGGAACCTGGCCACGGTGGCCTCCTGGGTCGGGGCGGCCCCGGGCGCGGGCGCGAGCCCCACGGCGCCGGGCCCCCCGCCGCGGACGGGCAGCGGGTCGAGGAGGTGCCGGGCGCCGTGCGGTCCGCCGGGCGGCCGGGGCGGCCGCTGTGCTGGACACCCCCATCGTGCCCCCGCCCCGGCACGAGCGCCACGGCCGGCCACCCCGGTCCGACCCTGGTCCGACCCTGAGCCCCCCCGAGCCTCCCCGGGCCTCCCCGGGCGCGCCTGGGCCTCCCTGGGCCTGCCCGGCCCCGCCGCGACCCTGCCCTCGACCCCTCGGGCGCCGGCCCTCGACAGCGGGGCCGCCGGTGCCTACCGTGCCGGGGCGTGGCCCACCCGCGGACCTACCGCGACGACGACCCGTACCTCGACGGCGTGCGGGCCGCCTGCCTCGCCCTGCCGGAGACGGCCGAGGTCGAGGCGTGGGGGCGGCCCACGTTCCGCGCGGGCAAGCGGATGTTCGCGGTCTTCGAGCGGCACGACCTGCACCCGTACGCGCTCGCGCTGAAGCCCGACCCCCTGGAGCGGCCGGCGCTCGAGCAGGACCCGCGCTTCTACGTCCCGCCGTACCACGGCCCGTACGGGTGGCTGGCGCTCGACCTCGGCGCCGCCGCCGTGGACTGGGACGAGGTCGCCGAGCTCGTCGAGTCGTCGTACCGGCAGGTGGCGCTGCAGCGGATGCTCAGGGCGCTCGACGCGCGCTGAGGTACGTCGCCGCCATGTCGAGGTCGCCGTGGCCGTCGGCCAGGGCGCGGGCGAACGCCGCCTCGAGCGCCGGGGCGAGCCGCAGGTCCAGGCCGGCCGCGCCGCCCGCCGCGGCCAGCAGCGCGGCGTCCTTGGCCGCGCCGCGCAGCGGGAAGGCCGGGTCGAACGCGGCGCCGAGCATCGCCGCGCCCTTGGACTGCACGTAGGGCGAGTCCAGCGCCCCGCCGCGCAGCGCCTCGAGGACGAGCGCCGGCTCGACACCGAGCCCCTCGGCCAGGGCCAGCGACTCGGCGACGCCCTGCACGGTGGTGAGCACCCAGGCGTTGACGGCGAGCTTGAGCCGGCTCCCGGCACCGGCCGGTCCGACCCAGAGCGTGCGCTGGGCGACGGCGTCGAGGACCGGTCGGACCCGGGCCCGGGCCTCGTCCGGGCCGGAGGCGAGGGCGGTCAGGGCCCCCTGCTCGGCGGGCTGGCGGGTGCCGAGGACGGGGGCGTCCACGAGCACGAGGCCCCGTTCGCGGGCGAGCGCGACGGTGCGTCCGGCGCCGTCCACGCCGACGGTGCTCGTCTGCAGCCACGCCGTGCCGGGGGCCGGGGCGGCCGCGGCGACGGCGTCGAGCACGGCGTCCGCGTCGAAGAGCATCGTCACCACGACGTCGGCGCCGCGGACGGCCGCCGCCGGGTCGTCGAGGACCTCGGCCACGTCCGCGAGCGGCCGGGCGCGCTCCGCGGTGCGGTTCCACACCCGCAGCGGCAGGCCCGCACCGGCGATGCGCCGCGCCATGGGCGCGCCCATCGTCCCGGTCCCCAGCAGGGCGACGACGGGCCGGTCGGGGACGGCGGCGCCCGGGGACGCGGTGGGGGCGGGGCGGTCGTGGGTGCCGGTCATGGACCGGTCCTTCCCCGGCGCGGGGTGGTGGAGACGAGGGGAATCGAACCCCTAACCCCCGCCTTGCAAAGGCGGTGCTCTGCCAATTGAGCTACGTCCCCGGGAGCGGGACCAGGGTACGGCCCCGCGCCGCGGTCAGACCCGGTCGGTGGCCTCGGCCCAGGCGTCGGGGGTCGCGGCGGCGGAGCCGGGGGGCGGCGCGGCGGGACGGACCCGGCGCAGGACCGCGCCGGCGCCGGCCACGGCGGCACCCGCGACGGCGGCACCGACGAGGGTGCGCAGCAGCGGGGTGCGGCCGGTGGCCATGAGGAGCGACGTGCGGGGTGGGCCTAAGTGGACTTGAACCACTGACCTCTTCCTTATCAGGGAAGCGCTCTAACCGACTGAGCTATAGGCCCGCTGACGACGGCGGGGCCGACGTGCGAGCACCGAGGTTACCGCACGGCCGGGGCGGCGGGCGAACCGCCGCCCCCGACCGGGGCGGACCGCGTCAGGCGTCCTCGGACAGCGTGACGTGCAGCCCGCCGACGAGGCTCGTGGCCAGGTTGTAGAGGAACGCGCCGAGCGTGGCCAGCGCGGTGATGAGCACGATGTTGACGCACGCGACGACCCCGGCGACGCCGAGGACGCGGCTCAGGCCGACGTACTCCATGAGGTCGAAGCCCTGGTTCGTCTCCGACGCCGTGACCTCGCGGATCGTCGTGGACAGCGAACTGAACACCTCGAGCCGGTCCAGCACGGACCAGACGACGAAGACCGCGGTGAGCAGGATGATCGCCAGGGCGATGCTCAGCAGGAACGCGAGCTTCATCACGGACCACGGGTCGACCCGCGCCACGACGAGGCGCGCCTTGCGGGTGCGTCCGCGCCGGCCCTTGCGCCCGGGCGCGGGGGCCGCGCCGTCGGCGGCCGGGGCGGTGGCCGAGGTGCCGGGGGCCTGCCCGCCCGGCCCCTCGGGGGCGTCGGCGACCGCCGTCCCGGTGCGCCCGGCCCGCGGCAGGACCTGCGTCGCGTCGTCCGAGCGGGTCTCGCGGGCCGCCCGGCCGGCCGGGGCCGCCGGGGCCGCAGCTCTCGGGGTCCCGGGGGTGCTGCCGGCAGCACCGCCCGCGCCGCGGCGCGTCGTGCCGCGCCCGCCGGCCCCGGCCGCGGGCGTGCCCCCGGCGGCGCGGGAGCCGCCGGTCGGGCGCGTGCCCCCGGTACCGCCGCTGCGGCCGGTGCCGCCGCCGGTCACAGGGCGGCCGGCCCGCCCCGGGCGGGGCGTGTCGGAAGCGCTCATGCGTCGCCGTCCTCACCGTCGTCGTCCCCGGAGCCGTCGGCGGCACCAGGGGTCTGGTCGCCGGCAGCCGCAGCGCCGGCGTCGTCCGCGTCGTCGGGCGGCAGGGCCGCGAGCGCCGTCGGCGACGGCACGTGCGGCTCGACCGACCCGCCCGCCCCGGCGGGACCGTCGCCGCCGACCGGCTGGTCGACGGGCGGCGCCTCCGGGTCGGGGCCGACCTCCGCGACGACCTCGGGGGCCGTCTCGGCGTTGCGCGCGATGGCCACGACGGAGTCGCCGGCGGCCAGGCGCACGAACGTGACGCCCATCGTCGCACGGCCGGTCGGCTTGACCTCGCTCACGGCGCTGCGGGTGACCCCGCCCTGGGCCTTGATGGCGAGCACCTCGTCGCCCTCGCCGACCACCAGCGCGCCGACCAGCGACCCCCGGTCGTCCGAGAGCCGGGCCGCCTGCACGCCCAGGCCGCCGCGGCCCTGCACCCGGTACTCCTCGACCGGCGTCCGCTTGGCGTAACCGCCGTCGGTCACCGTGAACAGCGAGGTGCCGGGGCGCACGACCTCCATGGCGAGGAGCTCGTCCCCCGGCCGGAAGCCCATGCCCTTCACGCCGCTCGTCGCCCGGCCCATCGGCCGCAGCGCCTCGTCGTTCCCCGTGAAACGTACGGACATCCCCTTGCGCGAGACGAGGACGAGGTCGTCCTCGGGGCCGATGAGGCGGGCCGCGATGAGCTCGTCGGCGACCGCGCCCTCCTCGTCGGTGCGCAGGTTGATGGCGATGAGGCCCCCGGAGCGGTTCGAGTCGTACTCGGACAGCCGCGTCTTCTTCACCAGGCCGCTGCGGGTCGCGAGCACGAGGTAGGGAGCCTGCTCGTAGTCGCGCAGGTCGATGACCTCGGCGATCGCCTCGTCCGGCTGGAAGGCGAGCAGGTTGGCCACGTGCTGGCCGCGCGCGTCGCGCCCGCCCTCCGGGAGCTCGTACGCCTTCGCCCGGTAGACCCGGCCCTTGTCCGTGAAGAACAGGATCCAGTGGTGGGTCGTGGTGACGAAGAAGTGGTCGACGAGGTCGTCCTGGCGCAGCTGCGCGCCGCGCACGCCCTTGCCGCCGCGGCGCTGGGCCCGGTAGAGGTCGGTGCGCGTGCGCTTGGCGTAGCCGCCCCGGGTCAGGGTGACGACCACGTCCTCCTCGGGGATGAGGTCCTCGATGGACATATCCCCGTCGTACGGGCGGATCTGCGTGCGCCGCTCGTCGCCGTAGCGGTCGACGATCTCGCGCAGCTCGTCGGCGATGATCGAGCGCTGCAGCTCCTCGCTGGCGAGGATCGCCCGGTAGCCCTCGATCTCGCGCTCGATCTCGGCGAGCTCGTCGACGATCTTCTGCCGCTCCAGCGCCGCGAGCCGGCGCAGCTGCATGTTGAGGATGTGGTCGGCCTGCAGCTGGTCGACCTCCAGCAGGTCGATGAGCCCGGCCCGCGCCTCCTCGACGGTCGGCGAGCGCCGGATGAGGGCGATGACCTCGTCGAGCGCGTTGAGCGCCTTGACCAGGCCGCGCAGCAGGTGGGCCCGCTCCTCGGCCTTGCGCAGCCGGAACTCCGTGCGCCGGCGGATGACCTCGAGCTGGTGGCGCACCCACTGGGACACGAAGCCGTCGATCGACAGGGTGCGGGGCACGCCGTCGACGAGGGCGAGCATGTTCGCGCCGAAGGTGTCCTGCAGCTGGGTGTGCTTGTAGAGGTTGTTGAGCACCACCTTGGCGACCGCGTCGCGGCGCAGCACGATGACGAGGCGCTGCCCCGTGCGCCCGGACGTCTCGTCGCGCACGTCGGCGATGCCGGTGAGCCGGCCGTCCTTGACCAGCTGGGCGATCTTCTCGGCGAGGTTGTCCGGGTTGACCTGGTACGGCAGCTCGGTGATGACCAGGCAGGTGCGGCCCTGGATCTCCTCGACCTCGACGACCGCGCGCATGGTGATCGCGCCGCGGCCGGTGCGGAACATGTCCTCGATGCCGCGCCGGCCCATGATGAGCGCGCCGGTGGGGAAGTCCGGGCCCTGGATGCGCGCGACGAGCGCGTCCTGCAGCTCCTGCTGGGTGGCCTGCGGGTTCTCCAGCGCCCACTGCACGCCGGCCGCGACCTCGCGCAGGTTGTGCGGCGGGATGTTGGTCGCCATGCCGACGGCGATGCCGGCCGAGCCGTTGACCAGCAGGTTCGGGAACCGGGCCGGCAGGACGACCGGCTCCTGGGTGCGGCCGTCGTAGTTGGGCGCGAAGTCGACGGTGTCCTCGTCGATGTCGCGCACCACCTCCATGGCGAGCGGCGCCATCCTGCACTCGGTGTAGCGCATGGCCGCCGGCGGGTCGTTGCCCGGCGAGCCGAAGTTGCCCTGCCCGTCGACGAGCGGGTAGCGCATCGACCAGGTCTGGGCCAGGCGCACCAGGGCGTCGTAGATCGACGTGTCGCCGTGCGGGTGGTACTGGCCCATGACGTCGCCGACGACGCGCGAGCACTTCGAGTAGTTGCGGTCCGGGCGGTAGCCGCCGTCGTACATCGCGTAGATGACGCGGCGGTGCACCGGCTTGAGGCCGTCGCGCACGTCGGGCAGGGCGCGCGCGACGATGACGCTCATCGCGTAGTCGAGGTACGACTGCTGCATCTCCAGCTGCAGGTCGCGGGGCTCGACGCGGTCACCGCCGCCCGGCGGCGTCGTCACCTCGGTCACAGGGTCCTCCCAGCTCGTTGCTCAGCGCTCGGCGCGCTCGTCGGCGTCGGCCGCGGTCGCGGCGGGCCCTGCCTCACACGTCGAGGAACCGGACGTCGCGCGCGTTGCGCTGGATGAAGGTGCGCCGGCTCTCGACGTCCTCGCCCATGAGGGTCGCGAAGACCTCGTCCGCCTGCGCGGCGTTCTCGAGGGTCACCTGCAGCAGCACGCGCCCGTCGGGGTCCATCGTCGTCTCGCGCAGCTCGCGGTGGTTCATCTCGCCGAGGCCCTTGTAGCGCTGGACGCCCTGCTCCTTGGGCAGCCGGCGCCCCGCCTCGCGGCCCGCGGCGATGACGGCGTCGCGCTCGCGGTCGGAGTAGACCCACTCGTCCTCGGCGCCCACCCACTTGATCCGGTAGAGCGGGGGCTGCGCGAGGTAGACGTGCCCCTGCTCGATGAGCGGGCGCATGAACCGGAAGAGCAGCGTCAGCAGCAGCGTGCGGATGTGCTGGCCGTCGACGTCGGCGTCGGCCATGAGGATGATCTTGTGGTAGCGGAGCTTCGACAGGTCGAAGTCCTCCTGGATGCCCGTGCCGAAGGCCGAGATGAGCGCGCGGACCTCCTGGTTCTGCAGCACCCGGTCGATGCGCGCCTTCTCGACGTTGAGGATCTTGCCGCGGATCGGCAGGATCGCCTGGGTGCGCGGGTCGCGGCCCTGCTTGGCCGAGCCCCCGGCCGAGTCGCCCTCGACGATGAAGATCTCGCACTGCGACGGGTCGTTGGACTGGCAGTCCGAGAGCTTGCCCGGCAGCGACGTCGACTCCAGCAGCCCCTTGCGGGTCGCCTCGCGCGCCCGGCGGGCGGCCATGCGCGCCGCCGAGGCCTGGATCGCCTTGCGGACGATGGCCCGGGCCTCGTTGGGGTGGCTGCCGAACCAGTGCTCGAGCTGCTCGCGGACCACGCGCTGCACGTACGCCTTGGCCTCGGTGTTGCCGAGCTTGGTCTTCGTCTGGCCCTCGAACTGCGGCTCGCCGAGCTTGACGGACACGATGGCCGTCAGGCCCTCGCGGATGTCGTCGCCGGTGAGGTTGTCGTCCTTGTCCTTGAGCAGCTTCTGGTCGCGGGCGAACCGGTTGACCAGGCCGGTGAGGGCCGCGCGGAAGCCCTCCTCGTGGGTGCCGCCCTCGTGGGTGTTGATCGTGTTGGCGAAGGTGTAGACCGACTCGCTGTACGCCGCCGTCCACTGCATCGCGACCTCGAGGGACAGCGCGCCCGCGGTGTCCTCGCTCTCGAACCCGATGACCTCGTCGTGCACGACGTCGGACTTCTTGCCGGCGTTGATGTGGTGCACGTAGTCGACGAGGCCGCCGTCGTAGCGGTAGGTGACCGAGCGCAGGCCGCCGTCCTCGTCGAGGTGCTCGGGGCGCTCGTCGGTCAGCGAGATGGTCAGGCCCTTGTTGAGGAACGCCATCTGCTGGAACCGGGTGCGCAGCGTCTCGTAGTCGTACTCGGTCGTCTCGAAGATGTCGGTGCTGGCCCAGAAGGTGACCGTGGTGCCGTTCTCGTCGGTCGGCTCGCCCTGCTCGACCGGGCCGGTCGGGACGCCGACCTCGTACGCCTGGCGCCACACGTGGCCCTGGCGGCGCACCTCCACCTCGACCCGGCGGCTCAGCGCGTTGACCACCGAGACGCCGACGCCGTGCAGGCCGCCGGACACCGCGTACCCGCCGCCGCCGAACTTGCCGCCGGCGTGCAGGACGGTGAGGACGACCTCGAGCGCGCTCTTGCCCTCGGCCGGGATGACGTCGACCGGGATGCCGCGCCCGTCGTCGCGCACGCGGACGCCGCCGTCGGGCGTGATGGTGACGTCGATCGTCGTGCAGTAGCCGGCGAGGGCCTCGTCGACGGAGTTGTCGACGACCTCGTACACGAGGTGGTGCAGGCCGCGCTCGCCCGTCGAGCCGATGTACATGCCCGGGCGCTTGCGCACCGCCTCGAGGCCCTCGAGGACGGTGATGTTGCTGGCGCCGTACGACGGCTCCTCCCGCGGCGCGGGGGCCTCGGGCGCGGTGGGGACGGGGTCGGGGACGCCCTGGTCGGCGGTTCCGTCAGCAGGCCGGTCGGGCGTCTCGTCGACCACGTGGGCGGGTCCCCTTCGTCGTGCGCGCGGGCGGGCGCGCCGCCGGTGCGGCGCGCCGGTGCCCCGGCCGCGCGCTCCTGGTGGGGGTGCCGGGCCGGAACCGTTCGAGTGTACCCGGCGGAGCGTAGGACCCCGCCGAGCGAGCCGCCGGACGCGCCGCAGGAGGCCCCGTGCGCGGCCCTGGACGGCCGCGGGAGGGGCGGGCGGGGGCGGACCCCACCCCCTGTACGGCCCCCCGGCCCCTCCGTGGCTCCTAGGGCCGTCCTGGGACGTGCGGCCTCCCCGGCGCGCACCGCGGGTCGCCGGCGGGTCAGCCGTACGTGTCGCGCGGGCCGCGCCCCGGCACCCGCAGCTGCCCGCGCACCCAGCTCGGCGCCGACGGCCCGCGCACGACGACCCGGGTGACCGTGCCCGCGCCGACCTCCTCGGCCAGGCGCGCGAGCAGCGCCGGCACGAGCAGGCGCACCTGGGTGGCCCACGCCGTGCTGTCCGCGCGCACCGTGAGCACGCCGTCCTCGAACGCCTCCGGCCGGCAGTGCGCCGCGACGTCCTCGCCGACGATCTGGTCCCAGCGGCCCACCACGCCGCCGACCGCGACGTCGACCTCCCACCCGCGCTCGGCGAGCAGGCGCGCGATGGTGCTGCCCAGCGGCTGCGGGTCGCGGTCGTCGGGGTGCGCGCCGCTGCGCCGGGACGCCCCCGCCCGCCGGGCCCGCGCCCCGCGCGGGGCGCTGCCGTCCGCGCCGCGGGCGGGGGAGGCACCGCGGGCGCGGGCCGCGGCGCGGGCCGCCGCCAGCGCCTCGCGCGCCACCTCCAGGCCAGCCGGGCCGCGCGGCACCCGCCGCTCCCGCCCCTGCTCCTGCTCCTGCTCCTGCTCCTGCTCCTGCTCCTGCTCCTGCTCCTGAGGGTCCTGCGCCCCGGGCCCCTCAGCCACGGCGCACCTCCCCGGCGCGCACCTCGACGCGGTCGCCGACCAGGCCCTCCGGGACGTCCTCGTCGACGGCCGCCGTGACGAGCACCTGCTCCGCGGGGGCGACCAGCTCGGCCAGCCGGCGGCGCCGGCCCGCGTCGAGCTCGGCGAACACGTCGTCGAGGACGAGGACCGGCTCGCTGCCCGCGCCGCCGTCCGCGCGCAGCAGGTCGAACGAGGCCAGGCGCAGGGCGAGGGCCAGCGACCACGACTCGCCGTGGCTCGCGTACCCCTTCGCCGGGGCCGCGCCGAGCCGCAGC
Source organism: Vallicoccus soli (assembly GCF_003594885.1). Lineage (NCBI taxonomy): Bacteria > Bacillati > Actinomycetota > Actinomycetes > Motilibacterales > Vallicoccaceae > Vallicoccus > Vallicoccus soli. The sequence continues at coordinate 10,801 of NZ_QZEZ01000006.1, read as the reverse complement.
ACGAGGTCGTCCCGGTGGGGACCCACGAGGCTCACGCCGCGCTCGAGCTCGGCCCGGCGCCGACGCGCCACGGCGGCGAGGATCGCCTCGGCGAGCGCCCCCCGGTCGGTGGTGCCGAGGGCGCCGGCCGGGTCGTCCTCCGGGGCTGCCGAGGAGCGGTAGTCCAGCCGCGCCGGGCCGTTGACCACCGCGCCCTCGCGGCTGCCCGAGCCGAGGGAGATCGCCTCGTACGCCTCGTCGACGAGCGGGCGCAGGGCCTCGACGAGCTCCAGCCGCGCCGCGAGCAGCTCGGCACCCGTCGCGGCGAGGTGCGCGTCCCAGACCTCGAGGGTGCGCGCGTCGCCGCGGCCCGAGCGCACGGTCGAGCCGGCCGAGCGCAGCAGGGCGTTGCGCTGCTTGAGCACCCGCTCGTAGTCCTGGCGGACCCCCGCCATGCGCGGCGCCCGCGCCGTGAGCAGCTCGTCGAGGAACCGCCGGCGCTCGGACGGGTCGCCCTTGACCAGCGCGAGGTCCTCGGGGGCGAAGAGCACCGTGCGCAGGACCCCGAGCACCTCGCGCGCCCGCGGCTGCGGGGCCCGGTTGAGGCGCGCCCGGTTCGCCCGCCCCGGCGTCAGCTCGAGCTCGACGAGCGTGCGCCGCCCGTCGCGGACCACGGAGGCGCGCACCACGGCGCGCTCGGCGCCGAACCGGACCAGCGGCGCGTCGGTGGCGACCCGGTGCGAGCCGAGCGTCGCGACGTACCCGACCGCCTCGACGAGGTTGGTCTTGCCCTGGCCGTTCGGGCCGAGGAACGTCGTCGTCCCCGGGGCGAGCGGCAGCTCGACCTGCGGGTAGGACCGGAAGTCGACCAGCGACAGGTGCTCGACGTACACGCGCTCCCGACCCCGCGTCAGCCGCTGAGGCGGACCGGCATGAGCAGGTAGCGGTAGTCGCTCGGGCGCCCCGCGTCGGCGCCCTCCCCGTCGCCGTCGGCCTCGTCCCCGCCGGGGCCGGCCGCGCCGGTGATGACGGCCGGGCGGGTGGGGGCGGTGAACGACATGCGGGCGTACGACGCGTCGATCGCCCCGAGCCCGTCGAGCAGGTAGCCGGGGTTGAAGGCGATGGTGATCGGGTCGCCCTCGAGCGTCGCCTGCAGGCTCTCCGACGCCTGCGCCTCGTCGCCCGTGCCCGCCTCCAGGCGCACCTCCCCGTCGGTGAAGGCGAGGCGGACCGGCGTGTTGCGCTCGGCCACGAGCGCGACGCGCTTGACCGCCTCGACGAGCCCGGCGGTGTGCACCGTGGCGCGCGAGGAGCTCTCGCTGGGCAGCAGCGAGCGGTACTTCGGGAACTCGCCGTCGAGCAGGCGCGACGTGGTGCGGCGCGCGGCGCCGTCGAAGCCGATGAGCCCCTCGCCGCCCGAGCCGGCCGCGAGCGCCACGACGACCTCGTCCGCGGCCGCGAGCGCCTTGGCGGTGTCGGTGAGGGTGCGGGCGGGGACGAGCGCGACCGAGGAGGCGTCGGGCTGCGCCGGCGACCACGGCAGGGTGCGCACGGCGAGGCGGTAGCGGTCCGTCGCCGCGAGGGTCACCGCGTCGCCCTCGATCTCCACCCGCACGCCGGTGAGGACCGGCAGGGTGTCGTCGCGGCCGGCGGCCACGGCGACCTGCGCCACGGCCCCGGCGAAGGCGGCGCCGGTGAACGTGCCGGCCGCGCCGGGCATGTCCGGCAGGGCGGGGTACTCCTCGTCGGGCAGCGTCAGCAGCGTGAAGCGGGCGCTGCCGCAGGTCACGACGACCTTCGTGCCGCCGCCGGCGCCCCCGGAGGACGCGAACTCCACCGGCTGCGGGGGCAGGCTGCGCGCGATGTCGGCCAGCAGGCGCCCGGAGACCAGCGCCCGGCCGTCCTCGCCCACGGAGGCCTCGACCTCGACGCGCGCCGAGACCTCGTAGTCGAAGCTCGACAGCCGCAGCGTGCCGCCGCCGGACCCGTCGGCCTCGAGCAGCAGGCCGGCGAGGACGGGCACGGGCGGCCGCTGCGGCAGGCTCCGCGCCGCCCAGGCCACCGCCTCGGCGAGCACGTCGCGCTCCACCCGGAACTTCACCGGTCACCGCCTCCTGCACGTCGGTCGATCTGGGTCGGGGTCTGGGTCGGGGTCTGGGTCCTGCGAGCGGTCCTGCGCCCCTGGTCCGCCGTCCACACGTCCCCAGGTCCCCTGGAACGGGCCTTGAGCTCCCCCTGGCAGATCCGTGAGGACGTGGTCCTAGGGGCCGTGGATCCTGGGGACGGAGCACGTCGCCGCAGGTCAGCGAGCCGATGCGCGTCCCCGGCGGCTGTGCAGCGGGTGGGGGCGGCGGCACCGGTGCCTGTGCACGAGCGCCGGCCGTCCCGCCCGTCCACCGCCGCGTCCCCCGCCGCGCCGGGGAGGTCCACAAGGTTGTCCCCAGGGTGTGGGCGGGGTGCGGGGGCCGTCGAGGGGGTGCCGGGGGTCACGACTGCCGGGCCTGCGACTTGATCCGGTTGGTCAGCTCGGTGACCTGGTTGTACGTCGAGCGCTTCTCGCCGAGCTGCTGGCGGATCTTCTTGTCCGCGTGCATGACGGTCGTGTGGTCGCGCCCGCCGAACTGCTGGCCGATCTTCGGCAGCGACAGCGACGTCAGCTCGCGGCAGAGGTACATGGCGATCTGCCGGGCCTGCACCAGCTGCCGGGAGCGGGAGGACCCGCAGAGGTCCTCCATGGACAGGCTGAAGTACGCCGCCGTCTGCGCCATGATCGTGGCCGCGGTGATCTCCGGGCCCGAGTCGTCCGGGATGAGGTCCTTGAGGACGATCTCGGCCAGGGCCAGGTCCACGCTCTGCCGGTTGAGGCTCGCGAACGCCGTGACCCGGATGAGCGCGCCCTCGAGCTCGCGGATGTTCGTCGCGATCTTGCTCGCGATGAACTCCAGCACCTCGGGAGGGGCGTCGAGCCCGTCCTGGGCGGCCTTCTTGCGCAGGATCGCGATCCGCGTCTCGAGCTCCGGGGGCTGGACGTCGGTCGTCAGGCCCCACTGGAACCGGTTGCGCAGCCGGTCCTCCAGCGTGACGAGCTGCTGCGGCGGCCGGTCGCTGGAGATGACGATCTGCTTGTTGGCGTTGTGGAGCGTGTTGAAGGTGTGGAAGAACTCCTCCTGCGTCTGCTCCTTGTTCTCGAGGAACTGGATGTCGTCCACGAGGAGGATGTCGACGTCGCGGTAGCGCCGGCGGAAGTACTCCGCCTTGCCGTCGCGGATGGAGTTGATGAAGTCGTTCGTGAACTCCTCCGAGCTCACGTAGCGCACCTTGACCGCGCCGAAGAGGTTCTGGGCGTAGTGCCCGATGGCGTGCAGCAGGTGCGTCTTGCCCAGGCCCGAGCCGCCGTAGATGAACAGCGGGTTGTACGCCTTCGCCGGCGCCTCGGCCACCGCCACCGCCGCGGCGTGGGCGAAGCGGTTGCTCGCGCCGATGACGAAGGTCTCGAAGAGGTACTTCGGGTTGAGGCGGGTCGGCTCGCCGTCGGTGCGTCCCGGCTCGCGTCCGGTGCCCGGGCGCAGGGGCCGCGGGTCCCAGGCCTCGGCGACCGGCGCCGCGACCGGGGTGCCACCCCCGTACGGCGCCGCTACCGCGTGCCGGGGCGCCGGCCCGGCACCCGGCCCGTCGAGGTCGTGGGACGCCGTCGCGGGGGACGGGCCCGGCTCCGCGGGGGCCGGCGCGGCGGTCCGGGGCTCCGGCGGCGCGGGGGTCTGGGGCACCGGGGGCACCGGGGGCGCCGGGGGCGCGGTCTCCGCGCGCCCGTCCGCCGGCTGCTCGGGGCGCGGGGCCGCGTCGAGGTCGAGCGAGCTGTCCACCGTGACGGCCAGGCGCAGCTCACGGCCGATCTCGCGGCTCAGCCAGTCGGTGACGACGGGGCGCAGGTCCTGCTCGAGCTTGTTCTTGACGAAGTCGTTGGGCGCGGCCACCAGGGCGGTGTCGTCGATGAGGCCCAGCGGGCGGGTCAGCCGCAGGAAGGCGCGCTGCTGCGTCGTGAGGACGTCGTCCTCGCCGGTGAGGGCGCGGGTCCAGATGCCGCCGAGGTCGGGTACGGCGCCCTCGTCGGCCATGCCGTCCCCCTCGCCGTGCGCCGTCCGCCTGCCCCGGAGCCCGGTCGCCGGCCAGTGCCGTGCGCCCGGGCGTGCGCCCGGTCCACAGGGATGTCCACATCCTGGGGACGCACGACGCGAACCCTAGCCGCCGGCGGCGCCCGCCGGTCGGGGACGGGCCTTCCCGGTCCGTCGGGCCGGGCGACGACGGGGGACGCTAGCAAGGCCGCGGGGTGCCCGACAAGCGCCCGGCGGGCCCGTGGTGGGGGGCCCGCGCGGCACCCGGTGCGCCGGCGGTGCGCCGGCGGTGCGCCGTGGTGCGCAGCAGGCGGGCGGCCGGTGCGGCCCCCTGCGGAGCCCGGCCCGGCCCGGCCCGGGTGCCGGCCGGGCGCGGAGGGGTGCGCCGTTTGACCCCCCTCGGAGCGGCCCGTACCGTAGACCGGTCTGGCGCTGCGCGACCGGCCTGCACTGCGGTGCGGGTGGGACCCCGCGTCGGGCCCGCCGCCGCGAGGCGGTGCGACCCCGTGGCGGACCGCCACAGCACTCGACCCGCACTCCAGGAGCACCTCGTGAGCAAGCGCACCTTCCAGCCGAACAACCGCCGCCGGTCCAAGACCCACGGCTTCCGGCTGCGGATGCGCACGCGCGCCGGCCGCGCCATCCTCGCCGCGCGCCGCCGCAAGGGCCGCGCCAGCCTCTCCGCCTGAGACCGAGGACCGGTCCCAGGGTGCTCCCCGCCGGCGCCCGCATGCGCCGTCCCGCGGACTTCGCCGCCACCGTAAGGCGCGGTCCGCGCTCGGCGCGGGCGACGCGCGGGAGCGTCGTGGTGCACCTGGCGCCGGCCCCCGCGGCGGACGACGAGGCGGGGGCCAGGGGTCCGCTGGTCGGTGTCGTCGTGAGCCGGGCGGTGGGCGGGGCCGTCGAGCGGAACCTCGTCAAGCGCCGCCTGCGCCACGCGCTGCGCGAGCTGCTCGCGGGGGTCCCGGCGGGGGCGCGCGTCGTGGTGCGCGCCCAGCCGGGCGCCGCCCGCGCCCCCTACGCCGTGCTGCGCGCGGACCTCGCGGCCGCCCTGGAGCGGGTGCTCGCGGGCCCGCGGCGCGGGGCGGCGCACCCGCGATGACGAGCGCGCCGCCCCCGGGCCGCGAGCCGCTGCGCAGCGTCCTCGCCTCCGGGGTCCGCTCCCCGCTGCAGCTGCTGCTGCTCGCGGCCATCCGCGCGTACCAGCTGGCGGTCTCGCCGCTGCTCGGTCCGGTCTGCCGCTTCTACCCCTCGTGCTCGTGCTACGGGTTCGAGGCCGTGCGGGTGCACGGCGCGCTGCGCGGCACCTGGCTCACGGTCCGGCGCCTGCTGCGCTGCCACCCGTGGAACCCTGGGGGCGTCGACCCCGTCCCCCCGCGGCGGAGCCCCCGTCGCAGCCCGACCGCGGCCGGACCGACCGCCGCCCACCCCACCCAGGGAGCCTGACGTGTCCATATCCACCTTCCTCGGCCCGCTGGAGTGGGCCGTCTCGTGGATCATGGTCCAGTTCCACAGCCTCTTCACGGCCCTGGGGCTCGACCCCGCGGGCGGTGCGTCGTGGACGCTGTCGATCGTCGGGCTCGTCATCGTCATCCGGATCCTGCTCATCCCGCTCTTCGTCAAGCAGATCCGGTCGCAGCGCGGGATGCAGCTGCTGCAGCCGAAGATCAAGGAGCTGCAGCAGAAGTACAAGAACGACCGCGAGCGGCAGAGCCAGGAGATGCTCAAGCTCTACCGCGAGACGGGCACGAACCCCCTCGCGAGCTGCCTGCCGATCCTGCTCCAGGCCCCGATCTTCTTCGCGCTCTTCCGCGTCCTCAACGGCGTGGCGAACGACAACGCGCTGGGCGCGATGACGCAGGACCTCGTGGACTCCGCGGCGGACGCGACGATCTTCGGCGCCCAGATCTCCGACACGTTCCTGCGCGCCGACGGCACGTCCACGCAGGTGGTCGCGGCGGTCCTCATCGTCCTCATGTCCGCGGCGATGTTCTTCACGCAGCGCCAGCTCATGACGAAGAACATGCCGGCGGCCTCGCTCGAGGGCCCGTTCGCGCAGCAGCAGAAGATCCTGCTCTACCTCTTCCCGGCGATCTTCCTCGTCACGGGCATCAACTTCCCGATCGGCGTGCTCATCTACTGGACGACCACGAACATCTGGTCCATGTTCCAGCAGCTGTACGTCATCGCGCGGATGCCGGCGCCCGGCTCGCTCGCCGAGCAGCGGTTCAACGAGCGCAAGGCGAAGCGCTCCGGCGCGGCCGGCACCGGCGCGGCCGTCGTGCCCACGGGGTCCGGCACGACGACGGCTGCGGACGCGGGCAGCGCCCCCGACGCGGGGCAGGTCCAGCGGGGCCAGCGCGTGCAGCCGCGCCGCACCACCAAGGGCAAGCGGCAGCCCGGCGGGGCCCGCAAGGCGCCCTCGGGCCCGCGCACCAAGGGGCGCTGAGCGCCCGACCCCCGCGCCCCCGGGCGGTTCGGTCCGCGGTCCGCCGGACCCGCCCGCGCACCGCGCGCCGAGCCCGCCTCGTCGTGCTGCACCCCTGACCACCGGAGCCCGGCTCCGGACCACCACCGGCCCCGGACCACCGCTCCGGACGACCCGAGGAGACACCCGTGACGGACCCGGCCCCGCTGAGCACCGGCGCGAGCGACGAGGCCCCCGCCCGCACCAGCCGCCACGACCCCGCGCGCCTCGAGCGCGAGGGCGACGTGGCGGCCGACTACCTGGAGGGCCTGCTCGACATCGCCGACCTGGACGGCGACATCGACATGGACGTCGAGGGCGGGCGGGCTGCGGTCAGCGTCGTCGGCGGCGACCTGCGCCACCTCGTCGGTCGCGACGGTGAGGTCCTGGAGGCGCTGCAGGAGCTGACTCGGCTGGCGGTGCTGGCGCAGACCGGGGAGCGCAGCCGCCTGATGCTCGACATCGCCGGGCACCGCGCGGCGCGCCGGACCGAGCTCACCGAGCGGGGGCGGCGGGCCGCGGAGGAGGTGCGCACGAGCGGGCAGCGTCTCGTGCTCGAGCCCATGTCGCCGTTCGAGCGCAAGATCGTCCACGACGCGGTCGCCGCCGCGGGCCTCACCAGCGAGTCCGAGGGCGAGGAGCCGCAGCGGCGCGTCGTCGTGCTCCCGTCCTGAGCAGCGGCGTGGCACCCGGGGACGGCGCCGCACCGCCACCCGCCGCAGGTGAGGTGTTCGGGGACCGGCTGCCCCTGCTCGAGCGGTACGCGGGGTGGCTCGCCGGGGCCGGCATCGAGCGCGGGCTGCTGGGGCCGCGGGAGGCCGAGCGCCTCTGGCCGCGGCACCTGCTGAACTGCGCCGGTCTCGCGGACCTCGTGGTGACCGGGGCGTCGGTCTGCGACGTGGGGTCCGGGGCGGGGCTGCCGGGGGTGGTCCTGGCGGCCCAGCGCGAGGACTGCTTCGTGGTCCTGCTGGAGCCGCTGCTGCGCCGGGCGACCTTCCTCGAGGAGGTCGTCGCCGACCTCGGGCTGCGCAACGCGCGGGTGGTCCGCGGGCGCGCCGAGCAGCACACGGCGCGGTACGACGTCGTCACCTCCCGCGCGGTCGCGCCCCTCGACCGCCTCGCCGCGTGGTCCTTGCCCCTCGTCGGGGAGGAGGGCGTCGTCCTGGCGCTCAAGGGGGCCCGCGCGCGCCAGGAGGTCGAGGAGCACGCGGCGGCGCTCGCCGCCCTGGGTGTGCAAGAGGTCGAGGTCGTGGACGCTCCGTCGCCGGAGCCGGAGGCGTCCACCGAGGTGGTCCGCCTGGTGCCCGGACCGCCGCCCCGTCGGGGGCCGGGCCGACCGGGGGCCCGTGGACCGCGGGTGGGACGATCGCCGGGCTCGCGCCCGCGGCGCCCCCCGCGGGCCCGCTGACGCCGGCGCCCTGCCCGGCGACCGGCAGCGGGGACGGCGCGGGGACGGCGCGGGGACGGTACGAGGAGGAGGAGCACGGTGGCGGTGCGGACGACGGGCCTCGGCTGGCCGGAGGGACCTGGTGCTACCAGCACGGTCGGTCGTCCGACAGGCCTCGGCTGGCCCGGAGGCCCCCGCGCGACCACTGCCTCCGCCGAGCCCGGCACCGCCGTGACGGGGATCCGGGACGACTGGACGAAGGGCGACGGCTCGTCGCCGGCCGCCCCTGAGCGCGAAGCCCCGGAGGGTCCCGTGGACGAGTCGCCCCTGCCGTCGCAACCGCCCATGGCGCCCGGGACCGAGGAGCCGGCCCGGGTGGTCGCCGACGACCCGGTCACCGCTGCAGCGAGCGCCGCGGCCACCGCACCCCGACCGCCCGACGGGGGCGAGCCCGGCGCGCTCCGCGCCGCGCTCACGGCTGACGACGTCCCACCAGCCGCGCAGGATCCGGTCGACCCGCCGATCGCGGCGGCTGCGGCCACGGCCGTCCGGGTCCTCGGCGGTGGGCTGCGGGGGAGCCTCGAGCCGCCGCGGGAGACCCGGTTGCTCGCGGTGGCCAACCAGAAGGGTGGGGTCGGCAAGACGACGACGGTGGTGAACATCGCGGCCGCCCTCGCGTTGCACGGGCTCCACGTGCTGGTGCTCGACGTCGACCCGCAGGGCAACGCCTCGACCGCCCTGAGCATCGACCACCACGCGGACGTGCCGAGCGTCTACGACGTCCTCATCGAAGGGCGTCCGCTCGCCGAGGTCGTGCAGCCGGTCGAGGGCATCCCCGGTCTCCTCTGCGCGCCCGCGACGATCGACCTGGCCGGCGCGGAGATCGAGCTCGTCTCGGTCGTCGCGCGCGAGTCGCGGCTGCAGCGCGCAGTGGCCGCGTACGCGAAGGAGCGCGCCGCCCGCGGTGAGCCCCGGCTGGACTTCGTGCTCATCGACTGCCCGCCCAGCCTCGGCCTCCTCACCGTCAACGCCCTGGTCGCCGCGCACGAGGTGCTGGTGCCGATCCAGTGCGAGTACTACGCGCTGGAGGGCCTCGGGCAGCTCTGGCGCAACATCGACCTCATCAAGCAGCACCTCAATCCGGAGCTACACGTCTCCACGATGCTGCTCACGATGTACGACGGCCGCACCCGCCTCGCGGCGCAGGTGGCCGACGAGGTCCGCGAGCACTTCCCGACGCTCGTGCTGAAGACTGCGGTCCCCCGGTCCGTGCGCGTCAGCGAGGCGCCCAGCTACGGGCAGACGGTCATGACGTACGACCCCGCAAGCAGCGGAGCCCTGTCCTACCTCGAGGTCGCGCGGGAACTGGCCGGTCGACCGGCGTCGAGGTAGTCCCGAAGGGGCCCTGTTTCACGTGAAACGGGGGGCGGCGCCCCAGGTGGTGCTCGCGCGGCCGGTCATGGGGCGTCTGCTCGGCGCGGGCAGGCAGGGTCCCGGCAGCATCAGAGTGGCTCCTGAGCCCCCGCCGCGCCGTTTCACGTGAAACAGGCCTCTCGAGGCAAGGCGCGGCCGCTTGAGGTGCGACCACAGAGCGTCGGCAGGTGGGCATCGTCGCCTGCCCAGCGCTGAAGTGCCGCGGCGTGCTCCTGCGTCACCCCCTCCGTGAGGTGCGATGCCCCGGGCGCCGTGCTCGTGGTCCTCAAAGGCCCCCATGTCGAGGGCTCAGCGAAGGCCTACCCCTGGCAAGCGCGTAGCGGCGGGTAGGTGTAGCGCCCAGGGGGCCTCGCTCGGCCTCCTGCCCTCGCTCCTGGCGAGCTGGGCTTCGGCTACGGATGCGCCGCACGAGTGACCGGCACTGCGCGGAGGTGTCGCGCGCATCGTGCTTCGACGGACGTACTGACCCTCAAGTGGACTGCCGCGAGCTTCGCTGCGACTGCCTGCCGCACCGGTCGGCCATCGGCGCACTGTCGCTCCCGGTCCGTCGCCCGCGTCACGCACGCGACCTGATGCGGTGCGCCGCGCCCATCACCCTGCGAGCGACGGGCATCACCCGAGCGCCGTTGGTGCCGGAGTGCCAGCAGGCGACGACCCGTGGTCCTGAGCCCCCGAGGTACGCCTGGTTCGGCGCGATGACGCCGGCGCTTGCTGCAGCCGTGCCGCGTCGGGTGTGGCGCAAGGCCGACGCGTCCGGGGGCGTCGCACTCGTCGAGGGGCTCACCGCTCACGCACCCGGTCGTCGCGCGCAGGCGGTGGTGTCTGGCGGTGGTGTCTGAGGACGAGCCGGTCCGCCGCCTCGGACCCCGGACCACAAGTACTCAGCCGGTCCCCGTAACCCGAGGCGGCGCGCACCTGCGCGAGGGGGCGGCGGACCGCGACGTCGGAGCACGCGCCCCCGGCGTGCGCGTCCGGCTGACTCCCTCAGGTCCACACCGGCGCGGAACGGTCTCGCGCAGCGCGCGTCGCGTCGCCACGCTCGAGCACCGCGGCAGCGTCGACGGGCTGCAGCGTCGACGGCGTGCAGCGGCATCGGGCGGGCCGTCGTGCCCGGCGACCGGTGGGCGTTGCGGGCTTGATGGCGAGGTTCGCGTCTGCTCCCCAGGTCGGGGCGAGGCCCGTCCCCGACGTGGCGGCCGGACGGCTCAACTGTCGTGTGACGGCGATATGAGCGGTGTGACCTTCGTTTCACGTGAAACACGTACTGACCAACGCAGCGGCTCCACCATTACCGCCCCTGCCCAGCGACGGCAGGTAGCGGCGCTCGCTCCGGCAGCACACGGAGAACCTGGCGCTAGCTGTAGTGCCCCGAGACGTTGTTGACGCGGCTGATCGGGGGTTGGCCGTCGAGTGCGGTGTGGG